>CAYREN010000649.1:0-2622 GCA_964423255.1 uncultured Roseivirgaceae bacterium
AAGATGCAGACATGGTATTGTTTCTTTATCGCCCTGAATATTATGGTATTAATGCTGACGAAGAAGGTAACAGTGTGCAGGGCGTAGCCGAGGTGATTATTGCTAAACATAGAAATGGTTCTCTGGATACTGTCAGGCTTAAATTTATTGGGAAATTTACCAAGTTTTGTGATCTAGATGTTGGCAATTTCAATGGAGGGTTTCCATCTAGTGGAGATCATGAAGGCCAATTTAATGAAGAGACCAACACCTTAACATTTCAAAGCAAAGCCAATCAAAAAGAGAATCCAGACAATATTGATCCTAAAAGCGGGAATGTCCCTTTCTGACCCATTAGGGTGGAGGTTCAATCCAATTCTTTAAGCGCTACTTTTACTTTTTGACGAATACTATTTTGATATGGATAATTGCTAAACTCGTTGGATAGTTTCAAATACTTTTTTGCGAGTTCATTTTTATTTTCCGAGATATAAATTAGTCCAAGTTGGAGCGCAGAATTGGGTGCAAAATACCAATTGTTTTGCTTTTGCATTTCAATGGTTTTGATATAATAATTTATGGCAATATCCATATTATGGATTTTGTGGTGTAATCTTGCCGAACGATAATAATATTCACACTTGTTGTGATCATTCAGTTTTGACGTGTCTATTTTATCAATTATTAATTTGGCTCTATCGTAAAACCCACCATCAATTGCGTATCTCAATTGGTACAATTCTGAGGTTGAAAAATTTGAAGTTTCAAGCATCTTTTGAGCATTTTTATCTGCTTCATTTTTTGACCAGCCATTTTTTTTTGAAACAGCAAAATACTTGTTGGCCTCGTCTGATAGCTCTTGCATCAATTTGCAGATACCAATTTTATAATAAGCATCTTTTATAAGGTTTTCCCCTTTTTGGTGCGATAGAAATAAATTGTAATTTACTATTGCCTCATTGAGAAGATTTTTTTGAAGTAGAATTTCCCCTTTTAAATAATACAATTGTGGCAGTACGAAAGGTTGTGTGTAATATCCTTCAGCCGCTTCAATAATTGTAAGTGCCTTTTCACTTTGTGCATTTTTCATAAGAATCAAAGCATAGGCATAATCAATTAATAAATACTCATTTTCAGAATGAATATCAGATATTATTTCAACACCTTCTTGAGGTAAATTTAGTATGTAGGTATTAAGCAGTGCCAGAATCATTCCACTTTCTATGGCATATGGCGATTGGCTGTTGTTCACTTTTCTTAGTTCTGCTAAGCCCAGATTGGTATTTCCTTCAATGCCAAAAAGTGCGAGTATCCAATCATACTTGTCTGGAGTTGCACTATACAAAACATGTAACAAACCCAGTGTTTTGTATGAGGGTAAAAATTTTGGATTCTTCTCTACATTTTCTTTGGCGATGTTGTATGCTTGTTTCAAACTCCAAAAGGAAGTAAACTCATCTCCATATTTTAATTTTATCAGTGCCCATTGAAGTTTAATCTCTGAACGTAGGAAATTGGTATAATCCTCAGAAAAATTTAAAACCTTCAACTTTTCCAATAAGTCTGACTCTATGTGTTTTTTTGCTTTGTATTGGTCGGTATCATCTTCAATAAAAAGCCTGGTGGATATTACCATTATCTCTTGATAGAAAGACCATGGATTTGTTGAACCTCCAGCGATAGAATTTTGACATGAATCAAGCTGAAAGTTTAAAAAATGTGAATAAGCAATTTGATTATTTTTATCAGCCTCGGATTGTGCATTGGCTGACTGCACAAAAAAAAGGATGGATGTCAACAAAAAAAGGCGAATACAATGATTCGCCTTTAATATTATAATATTTGAAATGATAGCCATAGGCTATTTCTTTTTCGTCGTTCTTGTCGTTCTTCTAACCTTTTTCTTTTCTTCAACTACTACATCAATAATATCAACAAATATTCTACCACAGTGCTCACAAACTATTATTTTCTTTCTTTCTCTAACTTCTGCTTGTCTTTGCGGTGGGACCAAAGCGAAACAACCACCACAAGCATTTCTTGAGATCGTTACCACTCCCAAACCATTTCTGGCATTATTTCTAATTTTGTTATATGAATTTAGAATTCTTTCTTCAACTTTTTTTGTTGCTTTTACGCGGTTTTCCTTAAGCTTATTTTCTTCATCCAAGCTTTCGGAAGTAATCATGATAAGCTCCTTTTTCTTGCTTTCAAGATCTTTTTTTCGTTCTTCAAGAATACTATCGGTTTCAGCAATCTCAGTTTTTTTAGCTTCGATTCTAATTTCAATCTCTTTTATTCGCTTTTCGCAAATCTGAATTTCTAAAGTTTGAAGCTCAGTTTCTTTGGTGATCGCATCATATTCCCTGTTATTTCTAACATTCATTTGCTGCTCTGCATACTTTGCGATAAGATTGTTAGCCTCTGCGATAGTATTTCTATTGGTTGATATTTGCTCATTCTGATCATCGATTTCAGAATTGTACTTTGAAATCCGGGTTTCATAACCGACAATTTCATCTTCCAGATCTCTAACTTCTTCAGGTAAGGCCCCTCTGATTTTGACAATATCATCTAATTTAGAATCTATTTGTTGTAATTTTTTTAGAGAGTCGAGTTTTTGTGCAACAGTACTTTCCATTA
>CAYREN010000650.1:0-1197 GCA_964423255.1 uncultured Roseivirgaceae bacterium
ATAAAATTTAATTAGAATTATGCCGGGAATGGAAGTTTTTGGCGCTGAAGAGCGCAAAGAAGTTATGGATGTCTTAGAAACCAAAGCCTTATTTCGATATGGTCATGAACACATTAGAAAAGGGATGTGGAAAACTGCTGAGTTTGAAGCTGAAGTTTGTAGGCAAACTGGTGCAAAGCATGCTCATGCTGTTTCGAGTGGCACAGCAGCAGTTACAAGCATCATGGCGGCTGCAGGTGTTGGTCATGGTGATGAAGTAATTGTACCTCCATATACATTTGTGGCACCCATAGAAGCCGTCGTTCTGGCTGGAGCATTGCCAATATTTGCAGAGATTGACGAAACGCTATGCCTAAGCCCGGAAGGAATCGAAGCAGCTATTACACCAAATACAAAAGCAGTATTGGTAATTCATATGTGCGGTGCACCGGCAGATTTAGAAGGGATAGTAAAAGTATGCGAAAAGCACAATTTGGTCTTGCTGGAAGATTGTGGCCAGGCGATGGGGGCGAAGTACAAAGGAAAATCGGTAGGACTCCATGGAGTTGCAGGAGCTTTTTCATTCGATTATTTCAAGATTACAACTTGTGGAGAAGGAGGTGTCACGATCACCAATAGTAATCAAATTTATAAAAATATTGACCAGGTATCTGATCATGGTCATACCCATGAAGGCGATAATCGTGGCATGGAAGATCATCTCGTTATGGGCGCAAATTTCAGATTGGGTGAGATGAATGCAGCAATCGGACTGGCACAAATGCGAAAGTTACCGTGGATATTAGGACAAAATAGAAAAAACAAAAAATACATTAAGGATAGATTAAAAGAGATTGACGGATTGACATTTAGAAAAATGGATGATGAGTCCGGTGACTCTGCGACCTATCTCAATTTATTTGTACCTAGCAAGGCCATTGCAGAAAATTTATTTAATCAATTTGCCAAAGATGGAGTTGGAGGTGTAGCCAATTGGTACACCAATATGTATCATTTTATCAATCAATGGAATCATATAAGAAGTATGAAATACCCATCAAGACTTGCTATTCATGACCTGGAAGCACCACAAGATTATAATAATTTAAACTTACCAAAATCAGAAGATGTCATCAGCAGATTGATTTCTATTGGCATTCAATGTACCTGGACTGAGGAGGAGTTGGTTGGTTATGCCGATAAAATAATAAGTTCAAT
>CAYREN010000650.1:1297-2622 GCA_964423255.1 uncultured Roseivirgaceae bacterium
ATGCATAGAAATTTTAAGAACATAGATAAAGTTTGTTTTGGCCGTGGCGCTTTCGACCAATTGGATGATATACTCAAACCAAAACGATTGGAGAATGACAACTTCATGGTTTTTATAGTCGATAATTATTTTAAAGGAAAGGAATTCGAAAACAGGGTTCCAATTCGTGAAGAAGATTTGATATTTTTTGAAGACGTTGATGGGCATGAACCAACCACCGAGCAAGTGGACAGATTGCGAGATACCATACTTAAAGAAAAAGGGCTACCATCCGGAGTTATAGGAATTGGAGGTGGCAGTATCATGGATATAGCCAAGGCGTTATCACTGATGGTGAATAACGCAGGGTCTTCTTCTCTTTACCAAGGCTTAAACCTTGTCAAAAATCCAGGGATATATCACCTTGGTGTACCAACCACCTCTGGCACTGGTGCTGAATGCTCCATGACAGCAGTGCTCACCGGGCCTGTCAAAAAACTTGGATTGAAGTGCGACTGGACTGTGTTTAATCAAGTAATCCTCGATCCTGAATTGATAGCCTCAGTTCCAAGAAATCAATGGTTTTATACGGGTATGGATTGCTACATCCATTGCATTGAATCGGAAAGCGGTATATTTTATAATGAGTTTTCGCGAGCTTATGGAGAACAGGCATTGAAACTTTGCCGAGATATATTTACCGGTGAAGGAAGTGGGCAAAATGATATCAATAATGAAAAACTTATGATTGCTTCTTTGTTTGGAGGCTTGAGTCTAACCTATTCTGAAGTTGGTGCTTGTCATGCGTTTTCATATGGATTATCATACGTTTTTGGAATGCGACATGGATTTGCCAATTGTATAGCTTTTAACCACCTCGAAGAATTTTATGGAGACGCTGTACAAGAATTTAAAGATATGGTCGCTTTCCATAATATTAAATTGCCACAAAATTTGTCGGCAAACTGGTCGGATGATGACATATCAAAAATGGCAGATGTTGCTTATAATTTACCTCATATGTGGACCCATGCCATGGGAAATGATTGGGAGAAGAAATTAACCAAAGATTACTTGATTGAGGTTTATCGGAGAATGTAAATGTTGAAATTGTAAAATTGAGTTTTTCAATTTTACAATAACAGTATATTCGTAGGAAGTTTAGATTGTCCATAAACCGGGGTTAGACACTTATTAATTACCCATCTTAATACTAATTGATAATTTGTTTTTATCAATTGGAATCTGTCGATCTTTGTTATTTGAAATTTTCATAATAGTCTGAAAAGAAACTCAATTTGCAAGCTAATGATGATTTTTTCCATTTTTATGCCAATAAGTTGATA
>CAYREN010000651.1:0-2617 GCA_964423255.1 uncultured Roseivirgaceae bacterium
CATCACTGGCAGAATAGGTTGGCACTATCGAATATAGGATCTCTTATTTAGTATGTGTATTGGGTCTAAAAATTAAGTTGTAACTGGCTTTTTTTATAGCTTCGTCGGTATCAATAATTCCTGTGCCGTGTAAGAAAATACTTTGAATAGCCTCGTCTTGAGAAATGTTGTCGAATTCAATACTTATAATAATCCAGTGGCCCCTCCAGTCAGGGAGTGAGCGACAGAAGTCATTTTCATTGATTCTATATGCAGAACGAACCATGTGATCATCAAGAAGAAGGCGGATTGCTCTAAATAAATTTGTCTTGCCTGAGGCATTTTCTCCAATAATTGTATTGACACCCTGTTTGAATAGTAACTTCGTGTTGCTAAAGTTTCTGTAGTTGATAAGGCTAAGTTTTGATATATACATTTCGTCCCCTAAATCACCCGTTATTACCTAGAGCGTTATTGTTGCTATTGTAATAATGTCTTATTCGATAATTCCTTGAATAAAAGAAACGCAGGCTGTCACATGTATGTTGTCTATTTCAGTGGCTGTATTGTCATTTGGCTTTTTTATAGATTGACACTTATTAGCTAGTTCTTCAGCGTCATACATAACTGTATAAGTTGAAAAAGAGCTACTAGACAGAGTGAATAAGGTAATAGTGACAAATAAGGAATAGATTGTTTTCATTTGCTAACTCCCTTGCTTCATTATTATGTTGCACTCACTATAAAATGATCCCATAATTTTTAGTAGTTTTTTTAGAGTACAATGTAATAAAACCAGAGACAGACCACGATATATTCTACATTCACTAAACTTTCCCTCTAAAACGTACAGTTATTGACAGAACTCCAAGGGGGTGAAAATCCAGAGATTTCCTGAAAATTTCTGGAATGGGGGCACACATCAGTTCCGAATATTTCAGGAGTTTCTGAAAAGTTGCTTTCAGCATCCTGAGACTGATTCTGATAGGGAAACCGGAGATTTTCGGAAATATTCTGAATCAAGTTTCCGAAATTTCCGGAAATTTTCCGAAATATGCTCTTTTGTAGTGGTTTATGCTCGATAGTCCAGACATGGATACGGGTTCTCACTGAATCACTATCTGTTTCTATGCCAGTGATTTGATAGCCGATAGGCTCATCATATCGCCCGGGTTTATCTGACCATACCCGGGTTAGTCGTATGGGGCGAAGTTTTCGGGGAATGAGGACACCGCCCATAATACGAACAAATTCTGCCCAATCTCCAGAATCTGCCGCTTGAGCCGCTTTTTGAATTATTTCATCGTTGGTGTCGATAGGGGAGCGGCGCAGTTCCCGCCAGATTGTCACAGAGGGGCTTCCAAAGAATTGGAATTGACACGGATGCCCCATATAGAAACACTTGCCTCAATTCGTTCTGAAGCCGTTACAGCATTGGTACCATAAGTATCTGCATCAAGACCATGACCGTCTATATTTTTTGAGACATATTTTGCTATGTATCCGGCTGCCGTACCTTTCTTGCTGTCTATAGCAATGGCTTTGAAGCGATACTTTTTTGCACCTTGTTCTTCACCGTCGACTTTAAGCGCATGTTTTCTGAATATCTGGCGTACAGTATGTTTGTTTTCAGGAGCCATAAACAGTAAAAAATGCCAGTGGGGTGTCCCGTCATGGTGTGGTTCTGCAACTCGTATTCCGTAGATGGGGATATTTTTGTTTGAAAGCTCTGTTCTTATATGGCTCCAGATCCATCTAAGGTATTCCTGTGCCTCTTTAGGAGTGGTTCCATCATATTTAGGGTTTGGCATTCCGCTTTTGCTTGATGATGAATGCATACGGCTAGGGCAGGTGAGGGTATAAAACTCACCAATATGGCCCATATCTTTTGCAATTAACTCAGTACCAGCGATACGGGTCATCAGTTCAGCCCGTTTTAGCTTGGGATTGGATACTGACTTTTCCGCGAGTTCTTGAAGTGTAAAACTATCACCTAATTCGTTAATGGCTTCGAGTGCTTCAAGAATGTTCCGGTTTCGTGTCTTTTGACTTTTTCGGCGTGTAACGGCCGCATCACTGGCATAGATCTGATTTTTCTTGTTGACCATGTTTAGACTCAGTGCAATTTCTTCAATCTTTTGCCCGTGATGTTTCCGTAACTGTCGACGCCACCAGTGTTCATCACAGTAGCGATTAACGATCCCGATTTCTGTATTGGCATTAGGTGGATTGATTCCGAATATCCTGCTGTAACTGGACAGGGCTGGAATGGCTTGTTCTTTATTCTTAAATCTTGCCGTGATTTTTTTTCTGGTTCCCACGCTCCCGCGTGGGAACCCATACATCAATCGATACGCCGATTCGGGTATTCATTCCCACGCAGGAGCGTGGGAACGAGAGAATAATTTCTTGGCCCGTTTCCTGTTAGATAAGGTCGATTCCCCTGAAAATTTATCTGTTGTGAATTTGGCCGTTGATCGCTGCAAAAATTCGGAAGAAATCCGGGATTTTAACCAGTACGTCCAGAATCAACTGGAAGCCCTGTTGCCGCTTAATACTCGCCTCTATATTACGCATGAAACCTCACACGACAATCCCGGACTTCAGGCGGTAGATATGTTTTGCTGGGGGTTTGCCC
>CAYREN010000652.1:0-2617 GCA_964423255.1 uncultured Roseivirgaceae bacterium
TGGTGCGTACGCCATCTGCCGAAGGTACCTGGAAAAATAATCTTCCTGCCGGTGGAACAACGGACGACACGAGATGGAAAAAACTGGCCATCAAATATTTGCTCGAAAGTGATTTAGCAAATTTGAAACCTGGAGTTTTTGCACAATTAATTGTTGATATCTACAAAAAAAGAATTGATGAACTGAAAAATACAACGGGCTTTGACCCTGTTCCATTTGAAGAAAATATAATGAAGATGACTTGGCTTCGGGAGTTTGCTCTGGTCGCCAAGCCATTTGCAGATGACAATCTATATGGATACTCCAGGGCGCTCAGCAAATTTTATGGTGGTGAGATGGCATGTCCTGGGATGTTGTATTCACCTGTTATTGGAGCTGTATATCCCAACAATACTACTATGGCCTATAATTCTGCATTTGATTTGGGGATATTTGATATTGGATATGCGAGAGATATGACGGCCCTGGTTAGCGCAATGGTTTCGGCGGCATTTGATGAAAACGCAACTCCTCAATCTGTACTGAATGTAAATAAAAATGTCGATCCCGAAGGATATTTCAAGAGTCGATTGGTAGGGAGAAGTGCCTATCGTTTTTATAGATATGCCAGGAATATTGTTTTCGAGACATCGGCTATAACCAAAGATAGTATCGAGGGTAAAATTAACATTCCTGGTACGTGGCAACACCTTGATACACTCGAATATTTAAAATTAGCAAAAGCTTTTAGTATGCTCGATTTGGCAAATGAAGATGTGGCATTTCATCCCGGAGAAATCTATTTGATTACGCTGACAGCCATGATGTTTTGTGATTTTGATTTTGAAAAGTCCATGGCATTTATTGTTAATTATGGCAGGGACAATGATACCGTTGCGGCAATTGCGGGTGCTATTTTGGGTGCCTATTGGGGAGCAGATAATCTGCCAAAAAAAATGAGAGAACAAGTTTTGTTGGTAAATAGAGAAGAGCTTGATATTGATCTTGAAGCTTTGGCGAAGCAATTAGCGGACAAATATTTTAACTAAATTGATATATTATAATTAATAAAACCCCATGAAATTAATTTTTTCAATAGCGTTATTACTGTTTTTAAATATTTCTGTCGAAGCGCAAAAAGTAAAAATATCGACGCAGATGGGAGATATTGTTGTTCAATTGGAAGCTGAAAAAGCGCCGATTACGGCAGCCAATTTTCTTAAATATGTAAAAGGAGATTATTATAAAGGCGGGTCATTTTTTAGAACTGTGAGAGCGAATAACCAACCAGACAGCCCTGTGAAGATTACTGTAATTCAAGGAGGAGGACATGCATGGAAGCAGAATTTTTTATATTACCCAATACCATTGGAGAGAACCAATGCTACCGGGTTAAAGCATAAAAATGGTACAATTTCCATGTCAAGAGACACTCCGGATACTGCCCAAGAATCATTTTTTATTTGCATTGACGACCAACCGGAACTTGACTTCGGTGGTAAACGTAATCCCGACGGGCAGGGTTTCGCAGCTTTCGGGCAGGTAATTTCGGGAATGGAGGTTGTAAAAAAGATAAACAATGCAAAAGCAGAAGGTCAGGGATTGATACTTCCCATTATGATATTGGAGGTTGTTGTTTTGGAATAAATTTGTAACAAAAAAAGCCCCTGGATATTCAGAGGCTTCTAATTAATTTATAAATCTAATCTATTTTGCATCGCTGTATCGATTGGCAACGGCTTCCCAATCAACAACATTCCAGAAGGCAGCAATATAGTCTGGCCTTCTGTTTTGGTAGTTCAAATAGTATGCATGCTCCCAAACGTCCAGCCCTAAAATAGGAGTACCTGCTTTTTCGGCGATATCCATTGTGGGGTTGTCCTGGTTTGGCGAAGAAGTAACAAATAATGAACCACTGGAATCTACACAAAGCCAAGCCCAACCGGATCCAAACCTGGTGGCACCTGCTTTCGAAAATTCTGCTTTAAAGTCATCAAAGGATCCAAAGGTGTTGTCAATTGCACTGGCCAATTCTCCTGCTGGATTACCTCCACCATTTGGTGACATGACAGACCAAAATAAGGAGTGATTAAAATGTCCTCCACCGTTGTTCCTGATTGCAGGTGAAAGGCTGCTTATGCTCGACATTAATTCTTCAATAGATTTGCCTTCAGCATCGGTGCCGGCAACTGCATTATTTAGATTGGTAACATAAGCATTGTGATGTTTTCCATGATGAATTTCCATGGTACGCTTATCAATGTGCGGTTCTAACGCATCGGTCGCATATGGTAATGCGGGTAGTTCAAATGCCATAATATTTTTAGTTTTTAAGTGATACAATAATGTGCAAGTTATAATAAAATGATTTACGGGATTTATAATAAGTCGATTAATTATTTCCTTAATTTCTTAAAGAAATCTTCAAGTATTTTTTGACTCTCATTTGCTATGATGCCACTATAGACTTTTGTTTTTGGATGCAAAATGTTTTTACTAATAGTAGAAAATCCTCTTTTGCGATCAGCTGCGCCATAATAAATACTATCTATGTGTGACCATTTCAATGCACCCGCACACATCACACATGGTTCCAGCGTCACATACATTGTACAGTCTTCGAGATATTTACTACCCA
>CAYREN010000653.1:0-2602 GCA_964423255.1 uncultured Roseivirgaceae bacterium
TTTGAGCGCGCCAATTTGATGAAAGATAAATTGGAGTTGCTGAAAAAATTCTTTGCAAAAACAGTTATCGTAAGTCAAAAACTAACTGATATTGATGTGTTTGGGATTACTTCCGATGATAAAACAGCGTATGTCAACTATCTTAAAATTGTCAATGGCACCATTATCCTGAGCAAAACGGTAGAAGCGAAAAAGAAGCTGGAAGAAACAGATAGTGAATTACTTGTGCAATTGGCATTTGAACTCAGGCAACAATATAAGAGCACCTCGGAAAAGATATTATCAAATGTAGAATTTGAGTATGAGAATGTTGATTGTCGCAAACCAAGTATTGGTGACAAAAGAAAGCTTGTGGATTTGGCATTGAAAAATGCCATGTTTTTCAAAAAACAAAAAATGTCCTTGATCAAGCCGGGAGGTTACAGGGAGCAGCGAGTATTGGAACAATTGCAAAAAGACCTTCACCTTAAAACCTTGCCGGAACACATCGAATGTTTTGATAATTCAAACCTTGGAGGTAGCCATCCTGTGGCTTCTATGGTTTATTTTAAAAATGGAAAGCCTGCAAAAAAAGAATATCGCAAGTACCAAATAAAAACAGTTTCGGGACCCAATGATTTTGCTTCAATGGAAGAAATTGTATTTCGAAGATATAAGCGCCTACTGGAAGAAAAGACACCTTTACCAGATTTAGTGGTGGTTGATGGAGGCAAGGGGCAGTTATCTTCGGCAGTACTATCATTAAGAGAACTGGGAATTTATGGTAGTTTGCCCATCATTGGAATTGCCAAAAGACTGGAGGAGATATATTTTCCAAATGATGAGTATCCCATTCATATCAGTAAAAAATCGGAGTCATTAAAACTCCTGCAACAAATCAGAGATGAAGCGCACAGATTTGCGATTACTTTTCACCGAAGCCGAAGGAGCAAAAGTGCCATCACTTCTGAGCTAACCCAATTGAATGGCATCGGGAAAAGTACTACTTTAATATTGTTAAAGCATTTTAAATCTCTCAAAAAACTAAGGGCTGCAAGCAAGGATGAAATTGAAAAAGTAATAGGAAAATCCAAAGCGGGAATTGTGATTAAAGGATTGGAATGAATTTTTAAAGCAACCAAATAAGAAATTTTCAGTTGAGTTAGAAGGCAAAGGGGCTATTGTCAAAAATCTCGAGATACATCGAGGTTAAATACCAGTAGCACTGACCCTAAATCATTAAAAAACCCTCCACAAGATTTGTTGGCATTAAGGCTTTTAGCATTGGGTATTTTGGCTATTCGGCTTGGTTTTACTTACAGTAATTATCCAAATAGGATCTTTATCGTGTTTATTGGTAAAAACATTTTCCCGCTGTCAGGAAGGCTAATGAATCCATATTTGTCATAAAACTTCTCTGCATCTTCATCTAACGGGTCAACTATTACTGCAAAAGACCCAATACTTTTAGATATTTCATAACTCCTCATTAGTGCATCAATTAACAATAATTTTCCAATGCCTTTACCTTGATATCTGTTATCAATTGCCAATCGCCCGAGCAAGGTTGTAGGGATTGAAGTATATGATTTAGGTAATTTTTTTTGAAATTTTACTGGTATTAAGTTTTGAGGAATAATATTATTTGCTAAAGTATAATAGCCTTTTAATAAATTGGTCTCTTCATCATTCAAAACAAAACAGGCAGATAGCTTCCTTTTAATATCTTGATTGGCTTGTTTTTGCAAATAGTGATCAAGCATTTCCTTTCCGCACGAAAACTCCTTTTTTCTGTGATTGGAATTTAAGTTTTGTGTTAACCCATTCATTTAGATAAATGAGCTTTATATTCATTTGCAGCATCAATAAGATTATTATTTGCTTTTGGCGAATTAATAATTGCATCGAAGAATATTTCACTATCTTTTTGAGAAGCAATAATCTGTTCTCGCTCTAAAATAATTTTTTTTGCTTTTTCTTGAACAGCCAAAATCACAAAATCGGTTAAACTTCTATAACCGCCAAGACGTGCTGCTCTTTCAAAAAACACTTTTTGCTCTTTTGGCAAACGCGTATCAAATCGTGCTTTCTCGTGTTTCAAATTTATTGTTGCCATAATAGGAAAAATTTAATTTTCAAACAAATGTACGTCATATTCACGTACAAAAAAATATTGAACGATTATTTCCCATCTAAATTGGATTTTCATATTGTGGGTAACATCTGCCTATAATGAGTGGGGGTTATAAAGCAAGGTCCTTTCCTTTCGCAAAAAGCTACACCGATTTAAATTTACAATATGTGGCGGAGTTTCTACGTACCATCAAAGTTTCGCAACTGACAACATCCCATTCATTCACAGTTTTTGTTTTGACTCTACTACTATCAGAGTGTTGCCTTGTGTCCTAAACCCTCAATATTTCAATTTCAGCAGATTTGATTCGATAGAAAATATTGTAATCTCTTACAACTTTAGCAAATACATTACGATAATTTGTAGGCTTTCCAATATTAGGGAATTTCTCAATTATTTCAGCTGACTTTTCAAAAAGCTCATCTAACTTCTGCGAATAAGAATTTGATTTGTTTCGTTCCAGCCAGTATCTGTAAATGATAGTTCGAT
>CAYREN010000654.1:0-2584 GCA_964423255.1 uncultured Roseivirgaceae bacterium
TATCGCTTTGTCCTTCCTGCTGAATGTCCTCGCCCATGGTGTTAATGGCACTTTCGAAGGTTAGCGACAAAGGATTGCCTTGGGCAGCCATCTCTCTTTTTACTTCTGCCTCAATGGTCTCATTTTCCAGTGCTCCCGCATAGAGTTGTTCCCAATTTTTAAGATTAGAAATATCTCTTTCGGTATTTTTAAACTGCGAATAATCTCTTTCTGAGGCTGAGAGGCCCGATGAAGATGATCCGGAAGACATGTGCATTCTGAAATTGGTATCTACTCCAAAATCCAGCGTTGGTGTAATATTGAAGCTACCAAGCGATCTTTTTACAGCCATTTTTATGAGACTGTACACACTCCTTTCGTCTTCAAACTTAATTTCCGTTTTGGTAGGATGTACATTTACATCAATGCGCTTTGGGTCTATTTCTATAAACAGCACAAAAAATGGAAATGTGCCCGAAGGTATCAATCCCTCATAAGCAGACACGACAGCATGATTCAAATAATTGCTTTTGATAAATCTATCGTTGACAAAGAAAAATTGCTCTCCCCTGGATTTCTTAACAAAATTTGCCTTTCCGATATATCCCTTTAAAGAAACCTCTTCGACAGCCTCTTCACAGGGTACAAGCTGCTCCTGGTAATTTTTGCCAAAAAGGCTTACAATTCTTTGACTGAGCTTTCCCTGTTTTAGTTTATAAACTTCAATGTCGTTCTGATAAAAATTAAGTGCTTTATTGGGATGCGCCAACGCCAATCTATGAAACTCATTCATAATGTGCCTCAACTCAGCCGGGTTGGATTTCAAAAAATTGCGTCGTGCCGGCACATTGAAAAATAAATTTTTTACGATAAGTGAAGTCCCTTTCTTGCATGAGATATTATGTTGGCCTTTGAACTGCGAACCATCAATAGTAATGGAAGTGCCAATTTCTTCGTCCTGGGGTTTTGATTTCATCTCTACCTGGGCAACTGCAGATATTGAAGCCAGAGCTTCTCCTCTAAACCCCATGGTCCTTATTTTAAATAGATCTTCTGATTTTTTGATTTTACTTGTAGCATGCCTTTCAAAACTCATTCGTGCATCAGTCTCTGACATGCCGTTGCCATTGTCGGTCACCTGGATCAGGCTTTTTCCGGCATCTTTTACAATAACAGTAATCTCCTGTGCTCCCGCATCAATGGCATTTTCCATCAGTTCCTTTACCACTGAGGCAGGCCGTTGCACAACCTCACCGGCAGCAATTTGGTTGGCGATTGACTCGGGGAGTAACTTAATGATGTCGGACATTAGATGAATTTAATGAAAAAACTTACGTGTCCTGAAATATAGGTAAAGAGGGAATACGAAAATGAAAATATACAAGACGATGTTACCATAAATTATCCAGCCGCCAAACGAACCCAGCAGTATCACAATAAGTAATAACTGCATAAAGTCACTGGACTTTTCACGCTTATTCCTGTTGCTGAATGCAGTCTTAAGATACTCGCGATGTGATTGAGAAGATGTAATTTTTAGTTCTCCTTTTATTCTTTCAGTACGATTTTTGATGTCCTCTCTGATAGGGTCGTAGTATCTCCCTTCAAAATGAAACCTTTTGTAGCCGGGCAACCTCGAAAGAGATGGAAATTTCATAGATTTGATAAATTCTTAAGATACAAAGTAAGTCTAAAATTGTAATTATAGCAAGTAGCAAATTCTTAACATTGAAAAATTTCAAGTACATATTTTTAGTGTTATACTTAACGTCAACACTTGGAAAAGCAGAGATGAATCCGGCTGTTTTTGCTGAAGACTGGGTGGACAGCATATATCAAAAACTTACTGTAGCCGAAAGAGTTGGGCAACTGGTTGACTTAAGAATATCTATAGAACAAGATAATATCGAGGAGTTAACAGCCCTGATCACAAAATATCATATTGGATCCGTCACCATCACTGGCGGAAATGCTGAATTAAGTGTTCAATTGATTAATAATCTCGGGCATAGTTTAAAAGTACCTGTTTTTGTTACGGCTGAAAGTGAGTTTGCTTTAACTCCACCGTTTCAATCTGCCGCAAATTTGCCCTTGCCATCAACCTATCTGCAAGCCAATGATCAACAACTTTTCTCCGCCACGCTATCCACCTTGTCAGACGTTTATCACAAATTGGGAATAAATGGAGTTAGTTATAATCCCATGGAATTGCAATTTTCTGAATCAGGGCTGGATTATAATTGTAGTTTGAATATCAATGGAAATAATATTTTTCGAGACTTCTCATCCGAATATTATAAAAATACGATTGTAGCAAATACAGATATTCATTTTCAATTCTCAGATGATTTTGCCTTCTCGCCAAAATCTCTCGACCCATGGAACGCAAGTACATGGAAACAAAAAATTAGCAATATAAAATCTGATTGGCATAATATCAATACCACCAGTTCCATTGTAACTATCAAATCGCTCCCCGAATTCCCGAAAAATGAAGCCGCTTATTTTAATAAAAAAATTATAAGACCTCTTTTCTGGAAACACCTTCAGTTTGGTGGAATTTTATCTGCTGATATTGATGCTATCAAAAAAGCTCAGACGATAC
>CAYREN010000655.1:0-2584 GCA_964423255.1 uncultured Roseivirgaceae bacterium
GATACCGTATCTCCCGATGAAGAAGTGGCTTCTGAATATGCGAAAGTCCGCTGGCTTTATGCACAGTTCGGACTTTCCGACAAAACAGAAATTGAATACTTCAATGGAGGGCACACGATTAACGCTAAGGGAACTTTCAAATTTTTACACAAACATCTCGACTGGCCAGAGCCGGAAAATTAATAGGATTTAAATCTGCCTGAGATGGTGATTGAGAAACATAAGGGTATGATTATGTTCAGCACATTTTGAGTAAACACATGAAACCGGCATGGCCGGAGCAAATTAAAGATACACGAGGGCATGATTATACGCTCTTGTTATCAACTAAAATTAAAAATGTAAACACATGAGACACGATTTAAAATTTCTTGCACCTCTATTGTCGTTAATTATTATTTCCGGAATTATAGTCTCTTGCGACTCACTTTCAAAAAAACAGTCCTTCAATGCAACTTCAGTTGAAGTCGTTGATACGAGTTTTTCTGATTATGACCCATTGATTATAAATCCCGGCCCGGCTCATGAAGAAATTGTGACAACCAATCCTCCGGGATTTCACTGGCCACCCGAAAAAGGCGACGAAGGTTTTATCCTTGAAATATCAAGAGACATCCAATTTGAAGAGTGTAACAGTTTGTTTGAAAAGGCAATAAAAAAAGGAGGACTGATCCCTGAATCGTTATCGGAATCACCGACAGTATATCAGGGAGAGACATCATGGCTAATCGCGGGGTTGCCACTTCCCCTGCACAGACCATCGTTTGTTTTAGGCACAGGAAACTGGTATTGGAGGTGGAGGTCGGTAATGAAAGGGGATGAAATATTGTCACCTTCTGCGATTCGAAAATTTACAATTTCTCCGGATTTTATTGAATACAAAGTCCCGCCATTAAATGAATTGTATGTAAATATTCCAGATTCACATCCCAGACTTTTTATTCGTCCTGAACAGATTGATAGTCTGCGTGGACTCCTGCAAACAAGCAAACCGCATAAGGATCTTTATGCCAGGATTGAAGTTTATGCAGATTCGCTTCTTTCGATTCCATTGAACAAGGAACCTGATTATATGAAGGGAGGATTTGTCAGAAGTGTCTGGCGCAATTATTATGAACAGGCTCGAAAATCCGGGCAAATACTCGATTTTCTCAGCTTTTGTTATCTAATGACAGGAAAAGAAAAATATGCCGAACGTACCAGGGAATGGCTACTTCATTTCACCAAATGGGATATTAATGGCCCCAGCTCACTGGATCATATTGACGAAGTGGCCATGCCAATATTGCTCAACGGAGCCAGAGCTTATGACTGGATTTACGATTATCTCAACGTTGAAGATAGAAAAGTGATCAGAAAGATGCTTACAATCAGAGGTGAGCAAGTTTACAAAATGTGGCGTGATTCTGATTACCATTTCAAACCTTATATTAGCCATTCGGTCAGGCTGACCAATTATATGAGCCAGGTTGGAGTTGTGTTGTATGGTGAATCCCCTGAGGCTGAGAAGTGGTTGAGCTACCTTATTCCTATAACCACCACCTTTTATCCTCCATGGGGAGGAAGAGACGGAGGATATTCCGAGGGTCCAAGTTACTGGATGATGTATTTCAATTATATGTTGCAGTCAGCACATTGCCTGAAAAGTGCTACAGGATTAGACGTGACGAAAAAGGAATTTTACAGAAACAATGGATTGTTTAAAATTTACGCTTACCCTTATAATGCCAAAATGCAACCATTTGCTGATACTGGAGTCGGAGCTTATTGGCCTGCAAATAAAATGAACCTTTACAGGCTGGCAACAATTTATAAAAATCCATATTTCCGGTGGCGCGCTGATATGAGTCCGCCGGAAAAATTACCGGTAGCAGAAACCAAAATTCCCACTGGGGTTATGAGTTTCTTTTGGCTTGATGAAGGTCCAGAAGCTGTCAAGCCAAAAGTGCCCAACGATTTGCCAGATGCACGTGTATTTAAAGATGTCGGTCTCGTTGCATTTCACGAAGATCTCGGAAATCCCCAGGAGACATATTTTCTTCTGAAAAGTTCTCCATTTGGGGCATGGAGTCATATTTATGCTGATCAAAATTCTTTTTATATTCAGGGGTTTGGAGAAGCGCTGGCTATTCAATCAGGATATTATTCCAGCTATGGCGGCAACCACCACGGAGAATGGACCAGGCAGACGGTTGCACATAATTCCATTCTTGTAGATGGAGAAGGACAATCTGTTGGCAATCGGGAGACATCGTTGGGCGACCGTAGTTCCAGGGAAAAAATTATTGCTTTTAAAATGGGCAGCGGACTCCCCGGAAGTGTAGATTATGCAGCGGGAGATGCCACTGAAGCATATCATGGACTTTTGGATAAGTTTGTCCGTCATGTTAATTACCAACGGCCAAAAGATTTTTTACTGATTGATGAACTTGAAGCGCCGGAAGCTGTTCGTTACGACTGGTTGCTACATTCTTTGGAAAAGATGCAAATTGACAGAAAAGATAATACAGTAACTATCAGCAAAGGAAAAGCTAGTGTAGAGAATCTTTAAAAGACGAATTATTAGGATTATAAGTCCAGTCAA
>CAYREN010000656.1:0-2569 GCA_964423255.1 uncultured Roseivirgaceae bacterium
CTATCAAAATAAATGAAGTCAACCCAATGGTCAAACCAGATAAATTAATGAATGAATATAACTTCTCCTTAGTTAAATTCCTCCAGGCGATTTTTATGTAGTTTATGAGCATGATTATTCTGATTTTAAAGATTCAACAGGGTTTGCACTTGCAGCTTTTATGGCTTGGAAGCTAACGGTCAATATTGTAATCAACATGGCGCCGACAATAGCAAATATGAATACCCACCAAGATATCTGAATTCTGTACTCATAGTTTTGAAGCCATTGCGTCATAAAATGAGAAGCTACAGGAATCGCTATTAATGACGAAATGAACACTAACACAATAAAATCTTTGGAGAGCATTTGCCACAGCTCCAGCACCGAAGCTCCCAATACTTTACGTAGTCCAATTTCCTTGGTGCGTAATTCGGAAACAAAGGAAGCAAGTCCAAAAAGGCCTAAGCATGCAATGAAAATGGCGAGTACAGCAAAAATTCCCACCAACTTTCCAATTCGCACTTCAAAAGAATATTTCTCAGCAAACTCATCATCTGCAAACGTGTATTCGAAGGGGGTATTTGGATTATGCATTACAAAAACTCTGTTTAATTCCGCTAAGATCCTGCTTGTACTGTGTTGCGGGTTGATTTTGATATTAATAAAATTTGCCTGATTAAAAGGGTCAAGAATAAAAATGGTTGGCTTGATTGGTTGGTACATAGATTGTGTAATCATATCCTGCACTACTCCTATTACTGTAAAATTTTTTCCGTAGGGTGTGCGAATGATTTCGCCTAGAGGGTTTTCAAAACCCATATATTTTACTGTAGCTTCATTCAATATAATTGCAGAAGAGTCTGTAGGAAATTCTCTTGAGAAATCTCGTCCTTCTATAATTTTCCAACCAATAGTTCTACCAAATTCATAACTGATGGAGCCTCGATAAATGTTGTTTGATAAATCTGAATCCTTACCTCTCCACTGAAAACCAAAATCGCTCCACCACAAATTAGTGATTGTTGTCTCTGAAGTAGAAATCTCTGAGATGGTTCCGCTGGCAAGCAAATCATTTCGTAGTACATCTAAGTTATTTTTAACTTCTTGAGTTTTTATTGGAATGGTAATCAGCCCGTTAACTTCGTATCCAATAGGTTTGTTTTTAGCAAATTGAATTTGTTGGTAAATAATAATGGATCCAATAATAAGTGCTACAGAAACAGTGAATTGTACTACTACAAGAACTTTACGAGGAATTGAAGAGAATTTACCAGGCCTAAATGCGCCCTTGAGCACTTTGGCAGGTCTGGATGATGATAAATAAAAGGCCGGATAACTACCAGAAATTATAGAAATAAAAAAAACAAATAAAATCATTACCAACCAAAACAAAGGATTTATCCAGGGAAGACTGATATCCTTCCCTGCAATTTCATTAAAGCCGGGCAAAGCCAGATGAACTAATAAAATTGAAAAAATGAAAGCCATTACAACAACTAACATGGATTCAACAAAGAATTGACTAATGAGTTGACTTCTTGCCGACCCGATTGCTTTGCGAACTCCAACTTCTTTTGCACGCTTCTGAGACCGTGCAGTACTCAGGTTAATGAAGTTTATACATGCCAACAATAGTACAAAAGCACCAATTGCACAGAAAAGCCGGACATACTCAATGCGACCACCAGTAATTACACCATTTTTAAAACCTGAGTTTAAATGCCATTTAGACATGGGGTGTAAGAAAAGTTCGGGCTTAAAATCTGCTTGATTCTTTTCAACATTTTTGATTTTGGCATTCTTTATTGTTTCAGATGCCTTTTGCATATCTACATTTTCTGCAAGCTGAACATACACTTGTAACCAGTTATTAATCCAGCCTAAATTTCTACCGCCCTGTTTTACTAACACATCCAATGGTGCAATAAAGAATAGCTCATTGTTAAAACTGGAGTTGACAGGAATATCTTCATATACGCCAGTAACTTGTAAGTCAATGCTGTTGTCAATTTTTAATACTTTTCCAATCGGATCTGAACCACCAAAAAAATTATTGGCAAAAGATGCCGAAAGTAAAATAGAAGTTGGGTTTTGAAGACCAGTACGAGATCCATATTGCATATTCAGGGTTAGTAATTCAGGAGCTTCTGCTTCCATAAAGCATCCATTGGCTGTCAACGCTTTTTCTTTATCTGAAAGGACTGAGTTTATAGGAAAAGATGACATAACAACATACTTGAAATTACTCCCATAATTACTACGAAGTTCGTCTCCAAGTTGAAAAGACTGGCTTGACCCAGTATCAACAATACCGTCAAATGTATTATTCTGAAGAACTATGGCAACACTATTGTAGTTATCTTGATGTTTGTTATAGGACAACTCATCATGTGCCCACAATCCAATCAGTATGGCAACGGCAATACCAAGACCAAGCCCACCGATATTAATAAATGCATACCCTTTGTTAAGGGTTAAATTTCTCCATGCAATTTTTAGATAATTTCTGAGCATGATTATTCTGATCTCAGATTTTTGATGGGGTTTTCGATTGCTGATCGGAAAACATGATAACTGATGGTGGTGA
>CAYREN010000657.1:0-2559 GCA_964423255.1 uncultured Roseivirgaceae bacterium
CACAATATCAAAAGAAAAACAAAAAATATACGCTTAAAATTTATATTGACCATTGCTGTTTTAGTTCAAAAAGGTTATTCAAATATAATGCTAATCATTATAAAATAGAATTTGATGAAATATTGGAATCAGTAGATACTTCAATTAATTTAATAAACAATTCTATTATAGGAATAAGCAGTATTTAATAATTTTTGATCATAGTAATTGTATATTTTATAAAATATTGAGAAATCATAATCAGAATAAATACAAAATGCTTATAAAATCCCATCTCCTAATATACTTCTCAATTATTCAATTTGTATTTCTATTTGCATTTGATTCAAGCGCACAAAATATTGCTATACATGCTGGATATTTATTTGATGCTGAATCTGGAAAATTTGTAAAAAACCAATTGATCATTATAGAGGATGGAAAGATACAAAGTGTTAAAAAAATGACTTCCTCATTTCAAAGTGATGAGACTATCGATTTATCTAATTCTTGGGTGATGCCAGGGTTTATTGATAGCCATGTCCATTTGGAAATGGAATTTTCTAAGCATATTTATTTAGAAAAGTTTAGAAAGAACGATGCCGACAAAGCCTTTGATGCGGCGGTATATGCCAAAAGCACATTATTGGCAGGGTTTACTACGGTGAGAGATTTAGGAGGGTCTGGAGTAAATACTTCATTAGCAAAAGCTGTATCACTAGGAAAAATTGAGGGGCCAAGAATATTCTCTGCAGGGAAATCTATAGCTACAACTGGCGGTCACTCAGATCCGACCAATGGATATCGCAAAGATTTGATGGGAAACCCTGGGCCAATTGATGGTGTTGTCAACAGCAGGGAAGATGCAAGGAAAGCGGTACGGCAACGGTATAAAAATGGGGCACATGTAATTAAAATAACAGCTACCGGTGGCGTTTTAAGTTTGGCAAAAAGTGGAAAGGCTCCCCAGTTTACTATGGATGAATTAGCAGGAATTGTGGAAGCGGCAAATGATCTTAATATGGTAACTGCTGCTCATGCCCACGGTGCTGAAGGTATGAAAAGGGCAGTGCTTGCAGGCATTAATAGTATTGAGCATGGTTCATTAATGACTGAGGAAGTTATGGATCTTATGATAGAAAGAGGCACTTACTATGTGCCAACTTTATTAGCAGGAGTAACCACGATGGAAAAAGCTGAGATTGAGGGGTATTATCCTGAAATCGTAGTACCAAAAGCTAAATCTATTGGAGCCAAAATGAAAGGAACTTTTGGGAAGGCATATACAAAAGGAGTTAAAATTGCATTTGGGACAGACAGCGGAGTTTCTCCACACGGCGAAAACGCCAGAGAATTTCAATACATGGTAGAAGCAGGTATGAAACCCGCCGACGCAATAAAGTCGGCAACAATTGAAGCGGCCAAATTATTACGTGTTGACGAGGAGCTTGGTCAAATAAAAATAGGTTTTATTGCTGATATTATAGCAGTGGATCGTAATCCACTTGAAGACATTAAATCATTACAGAAGATTACATTTGTGATGAAAGAAGGTGTGGTTTACAAGGATTAATTATTATACCTCTTTCAGATATATCCATATAATTTTATTTAATGGCAATAATTCGCAATCAATTTTCACCTCTAATAAAAGTCATTGAATAATTTTTATCAGCCAAAAGAACTCAATTTGATTGATCATCATGAATATGATTACCCTGCTATTAATTATAACTCAACAAAAGATAGAAAGGTGGCATTTGATAGTAAAAGATATAATTTCTCTTTCAGTCATTCGAATATTATATTTTAGATTGCATATATAAATTCAACTCCTTCGGATTTCATCTATCTAATTTGCAATTATTCAGGTGATTGTATTTTTATTCATTCCTTCCATTATCATTGATATCTTAATGTATAGATTCGATTTATAATAAACAGGTTTGCTTTGCGAATGTAAAATTGAAACTACTTTTATTCTTTGAACTATCTATTATTTGATTATTTTTAATGGTAATTAGAGATAATATTTTAATAACACCTAAAACGAACTTAAGATAATGCAAGCATTTTCCTGGCTAAAAAACTATCCAAAAGGCATCCCTGAAGAAATTGATCCAGACAAATATGATTCCCTGATTGATTTATTTGAATCCTGTTTTGAAAAGTTTGGTGATCTTGTCGCTTTTGAAAATATGGATAAGGCAATGACATTTACCGAGCTGGAAAAAATGTCTGCACAATTTGCCGACTTTTTGCAAAATCATGTCGGACTAAAAAAAGGAGACAGAATTGCTGTGCAAATGCCTAATCTTTTGCAATGGGTGGTGGCCGTGTTTGGTGCTTTAAGGGCAGGCTTAATTGTAGTAAATACCAACCCTCTTTATACTTCGAGGGAAATGAAACATCAATTTACAGACACCAGAGCAAAAGCTGTTGTTATACTTGCCAATTTTGCTCATAACCTCGAAAAAATAATAGATGATACAAATATTGAGACAGTAGTTGTTACTGAGATTGGTGATATGCTTGGTGGATTTAAAAAGACACTTGTCAATTTTGTAGTTAAGCGTATAA
>CAYREN010000658.1:0-2557 GCA_964423255.1 uncultured Roseivirgaceae bacterium
TATTATATGACGGGCAAGGTCATGGTTTCTTCAATTATCAAAATATTGAATATTATAAAAAAACTGTTTTTAAAGCTGATAGATTTTTGCAATCTCTTGGATATTTAAAAACCAAACCTATTGTAATCATAGAATAAAAAAATTGGTAACAATTAGGCTACAATGATGTGAAGCTGGAATTCGCATTATTGTAGCACGTGATATGCCTACATTACATTCCGGAAGATAAATTAAACTCTTGCCACAGGTACCGGAGTTGTCTGTTTGCCTTTGGTTAATGCCTCGTTGGAAGCTATGGGGATTGAATGATTTATTATCACCTCCCCAAATTGATTGCCAACATCAGGGTTATCTTTACTCCAGTTTTGAAGAATAGAAGGCTGCCATCCATATCGCATTTCAGATAGAAGTAAACTCGTGGCAATATTCTTCCTGTACACCATTACATGCTTATCTAACTGTCCAGTCAAATGTAGCAAGTGTATATTTCATTTTTCTAAAATTTGGTCTGGAGATTCTAAGCAGTTTTGATTACTATTAGAATTCGATCTGAATAGTCTCACCAGTATGAATGGCAACTTCTTTATGAGGTGTCTCACCTTTTAGGATAACTACCTTGATTTCCGCATCAACCCTTGTTACCTCCACGTCAAATAATTCACCAAAAGCATGGATTTTCCGTAAACTCATATTGTCCCAACCTTCGGGTAGCTGAGGAGTCAGATTAAATGATTTTAAACCTGTTGGCCGGATACCAAACAAACCTTCGATATAAATGCGACAATAAAGCCCACTTTCTGCGGAGAGATGCCTTTGCCCACCCTCCGGATAAGCCTCTACAGGATATGGGACATGCTCACCCAACAATCTCCGGTTTGAATAATATGTCAGAAAATCAATACCCTGTTTGGTTTCTCCAGCAGCCAACACACCTCGTAAGCCGTAAAGTGTTGCCCGGTCCCAAAAAGTCTTGTCGCCGGATTCTGTGGCCAATCCGTCATCGGTCCATAACTCTGGCGAAAACAAAGCGTTGATCGTTCCCTCTTTGCGGTCATAAATATCCATGGTAAGTGGAATACAAATCCAGGCCCTCAGTTTTTTATTGTTTTTATAATAGCGATATGTTGGATATCCCATCACCGTAGCCCCGAAAAATCCTTCTATATTCTCTTTCATTTGGTCTGCCCTCGATGAATACATAGCGAGTTGTTTTTCATCGATATCCAAGGAATGGCCCAACCCGACCGCTGACCTTAGTGCATCATAATATAATGAAGATGTACACAAATTTGCTTTCCCGGAAGGGAATCTCCCTTCAAGTTCATCGGTATTGGAGGTAACCACACCATCTTCATTCAGCTTTCGATGATTATACTCAAGGCACCATTCGATCAGTGGCCATAGTTTTTTTGCCATTTTGAGATCTCCATAAGACATGGCAAAACGAGTAGCGCCATAGGCAATCATCGCGGCGTCTCCCCGATCACCTGCGCCATTCCAGATATCAATACCTTCTGCAATTATCGAACTGGGAATAGACTCATATTCATCATTCATAAAGCGGGCAAAATGCTCAAATGAATTTATTGCCGACTCATTGGCATAATCATACCCCAGATACGGGAAGAAAGGGTTCACATATTCGGCCTGGTCATTTGCCCAAATTGCAGCATAGTAGGATAATCCTCCTGGACCGTGCATTGGCCCACCACTGGTTTGATAAATGCTCTCCGAAGCCCTTATTTTTGCAAAAGCAAATCCACAGTTCAATACCTCATCCGGTGTTTCAAGGATCAAGTTGCTCCACAATTGATCAATAAGTTTTTTGCGATTTTCCAGCTCATCATTAATATTACCTACAGTAAGGGTTTCACCATCTTTCTTTCCAGATATAGAAAGGAAAAAATTTAATGATTCTCCAGCCTTCAGCTTTAATTTTCCGCCTCCAGATATTTTATATGTCAATGTGTATTCACCATCTACTCCCTCCTTTTCCTCAGTCCTGGTATTTTTATCATCTTCCGGGATTTCGATTTCTACGGACTTTTGGCTAAAGTTATTGATAACATATTTTTCATAATAAACAGGTTGTTCGGTAGAAGGAAAAAGTGTGCGAATGAACTCAATATCTTCGCCCACCAAGCTTTTGACTTCAATAGTTCCATCCAAAGATATTTGAGTTACTTGCTCCTTTACAGGATTTCCATTAATGGTTATTGATTTTATGATGTCTTCGCTAAAAGCATACATCAGGCTGGCGTGGGTATTATTGGGAATGGTCCGCAGCATCGGCCAAACGAGATCACGCTTCACGAAGAAGGAATTATCACCCTCTACCCCATAACTAATAACCGCAGATAATCTCTTGCCGCTCATCTCAATATGATCGTGATGTGGAACCCGATCATTAATTTTCCAGGTGATGCTGCCATGGTCATTGATTATCCATCGATTGGTGTTTTCCTGTGCAAATGTTAATACAGAACTAATAAGTATGGACAATAGTAAAAGTGTTAGTTTTCGAATAATCATTTGTTGGTATATTTTAAATTTTTAT
>CAYREN010000659.1:0-2552 GCA_964423255.1 uncultured Roseivirgaceae bacterium
AGCCACATTTTCATGTAGCTCTTTTTGATGAGGTCTCGGGCGGATTCGAACCGCCGTGAAAGGTTTTGCAGACCTCCGCCTAGCCGCTCGGCCACGAGACCTTATTTATTTAGGTCTGCAAAAGTACAAAGATTGTCCTGCTAAGCAAATATTTAATTTTATTATTCAATATATTACCAGCGAGAATCTCGCTTTATTAAAAATGAAAATAAAAATGATAGCATCGGTTCACGAAAAAACAGTCTCTAAAAATTATTCATGGTAATAATTTCCGATGGGAGGAACAGCAAACAAGCTCATTGCTGCCTGCATTTGTTCTTTAGGAAAGTTGTTTATCGACTTCTTGTGCAATTCTACAGATTCCCATTTTTCAATAGATACAAAGCAATCTGTAACTTCCTTATTCCTCAGTATTTCTACAGAAGTGCAGCCCTCTGATGAAGAAATATAAGGCACTAATGATTTTAGAAAATCAAATAAATCATCAGTCTTACCTTCTGCTGCCTGAAACTCGCTAATATGTGTAATTCCCATATCTACAACATTTAATCTTTTCTAATTTTCAATTTCCTGTTTTCTTCTCTGCCAAATCCTGTTACCTGTAGTTGGTCTTTTAATACCTCAACCGAGGCATATGAATTTTGTTTCGTATCTACCATCCCTTTGAATGTAACATAATGAACACCTTCTTTTATCCCATAATTCCCAGCATGATTATGGCCGTTCATATAGGCTTTGACACATGAATATTGGTTAATTATCTCTATGATTTCTGGGGCATTCCACAGGTTATGCACATTTTCAGGAAATATAGGAAAATGACAAAACAACACAACGCTTTCTCCTTTTTGCTCAGCATTATGAAGGACTGATTTGAGCCAATTAATCTGGTCAGGCCCGATAGCCCCGTTCCACTTTGGAGATGAAATCTGATGCTTTTCGTAATATTCGGATGCTATTTTGTGTTCATTACTATTTTTAGGATAGGCATGAAAACTAATATCATTTCCATCAAGTACAATAAACCTCCAGCCATTTAAATTAAAATCGTAATACTTTTTTGACAGCCCCATTTTTGCCGGCACATCTTTTTTCAAGTTATCAGAAACTGAAAAATCATGATTGCCAAGGACATGGTATTTCGGCATCTTTAATTGTTTGTAAATTGGACCAACAACATCGAAGCTACTAAAATCACGATCAATAAAATCTCCCAAATGTACTACAAAACCCAGATCCATATCATTAAAATGATTAACACATTTACTTAGCTTTTGTGGAGACAAAGTATATTTTCTTTCACCCGAACCTACAACATTGCAATATTGACAGTCAGCAATTACTCCAAAAGAAAAGTCTATTTTGCTTTCTTTATTATCTTGAGCAAAACAGATGTTGGATATTTGTAGTACAAAAAAAATAAAAAAAAGCAAACTTGAATAACTATAGAATTTCATATACATGGTTTTTTTGAATTTATCACTTATACCTATTTAGTCATTATACCACCATCAACGGTAATTGATGTTCCCGTAATAAAAGATGAATCTTCCGAGGCAAGGAACAAAGCTGTTTTTGCAACATCTTCTGGTATTCCCAGTCTATTTAAAACCGTTGCTTTTGCTGCACCATCAACTGCCTTTTTTGGATCTGGAAATGCTCGAGCAGAATCCCATAGTAGTGGAGTATCAATTGGCCCGGGGCAAATCAGGTTGGCACGAATTTCTGGTCCGTATTCCAAGGCAATTTGTTTAATCAAAGGGACCAAAGCCCCTTTAGATGCATTGTATGCAGGATGTTTAGGGAAACTTTTAAATGCCGCAATCGATCCATTTACGATCACATTTCCCTGGCCTCTTTTCAGCATTTCAGGGATGGCAAGGCGCAGCAGGTAAAAAATACTGTTCAAGTTTGTATTGATAGTTTGATGCCAAGTGTCAATAGAAACTTCCGTAATAGAGCCTATTCCCAAATATCCAGCATTTGCGACAACAATATCCACTCCGCCATAGGCTTTAATCGTTTCATGGAAAAGCGATACATTTCCCTCTTCTGTGGAAATGTCACTTTGAACGAATGTCGCCTGACCATCATTTTCTTCAATGATTTTTACAACCTGATTTCCCTTCTCCTTATTTCGACCATTTACGATTACTTTTGCTCCTTCAGCAGCAAATAGCTTGGCAATCGAAGCACCCATACCACTAGTAGCTCCTGTTACGATTGCAATTTTGTTTTTAAGTTTTTTATCCATTTTTTAATTTTTAATTAACCGAGAAGCATTTTCTCTTTGTCAGATATTAATAATTGTTGTTCTTTAAAATAGTTCAACCCAAGCTTAAAACGCTGCTCTATTTCCTCATTGCACAAATTTCCCAGGCTGCCCTCATGAGTGTGGTTCAGTTTTGAGGGGATTTCAAATTCACCATTTTCAATCCTGCGCCCCACTTCTACATAAGCATCCCGAAAAGGCATTCCGTCCAACACCAACTGGTTGACCAACTCCACGCTGAACATAAATTTGTACTTTTCATCTTTTACAATCTCCTCCT
>CAYREN010000660.1:0-2536 GCA_964423255.1 uncultured Roseivirgaceae bacterium
CGATATTTATAATTGCATATCCTTTGTTTATGATCAAATTCCTCCAGGCGATTTTAATGTAGTTTTTTAGCATGATTATTCTGTTTTTATACTATTTATAGGATTGGCAAGTGCTGCTTTTATAGCTCTAAATCCTGTTGTGCTAATGGTAATAAGTAAAGCCAAAAATGTAGCCATTACGAATGCTTCAAACTCAATATTTGTCCTATAAACAAAATCATTTATCCAATCATTCATATAATAATAGGTGAGCGGCCAAGAGATAAGACTGGCGACTAATAACAAAATGACGTATTCTTTTATCAGCAGTAAAGTAACATTGCTAACTGAGGCTCCAAGCACCTTTCTAATCCCTATTTCTTTTGATTTTCGCTCTGCTGAAAAAGATACGAGTCCAAATGTGCCAAGACAAGCAAGCACTATGGCAAGCAGAGTGAAAATGGTAAATATTTCAGTGAACTTCTCTTCGGCCTTATATTGTTGAGCTATATCTTCATTTAGAAAAGAATAGGAAAAGTCTCTATCCGTTACAAATTTTGAATAAACGGATTCAATATGTTCCAATGTTGAAGTTATATTTTGGTTATCGATTTTTATGTAGTCCCAATTCAACCAATCGTCTGAAAGAATAAAAATCGTAGGAGGAATTTTTCTGTGAAGCGATTCAAAATGGAAATCTTTCACTACACCGACTACATTATATTTATTGCTATTAGATCCTCCTACCTGTATCCATTTATAGATTGAATCTTCCCATCCCAATTGTTCCAGAGCTGCCTCATTGAGAATAATCGAAGAATTGATATCCGATGGAAACTCTTTTGAGAAGTCTCGACCTTTTATAATTTCTGCTTCAATAGTCCCAAGAAAATCGTGATTAATTGTGATAAGCTTCATGGTCTTCCTTGCTTCAGTGTCAATAGGCACGTCCTGAGCTTTATAAGAGGTACTATTGAATATCCACCCTGGCAATTTCATGTTAGATACCCCTGTTTTGATAATGGACGTATTGGCTAAAAGTTCATTGTTGAAAGCATCAAGTCGGGAGCGATCCATAGTTTGAAGGGGTACTGCTACCAACAATTCTTTGTTGATTCCCAACTCTTTATTTTTTAGAAAATCGAGTTGCTTAAAAACAATGGACGTGGCAGCTATCAAGCCGATCGAAATCACAAACTGTAAAACCACAAGCCCTTTTCTTAGTACCAAGCCATATCTATCTGTTGTCTGGTCGCCTTTTAAAGTATTCAATGGTTTGAATGAGGAAAGAATAAAGGAAGGATAAGCCCCAGAAAATAGCGCAACCACTATCAATGAAGCCAAGAGAGACATCAATATTGTCGGATCAATCAAAACGACACTGTCAATCTCTTTGCCAGCAAACTGATTGAAATATGGCAATAACATAAGGCTCAATCCGAAGGCGATAATGACGGCAATCAAGGTCATGATAAATGATTCAATTAAAAACTGACTGACCAGATTTCCTTTGTTGGCACCCAGCACTTTTCGCATGCCTACCTCTCTATATCGCCTCAAAGACCTGGCTGTAGTCAGATTCATATAATTAACACAGGCAATAACAAGAATGAAAATAGCAATGATGGAAAAAATATAGATGTGGTTGATATTTCCATTTGCTTCTATCTCAAGTCCATTGTTAGATTGAAGATGTATATCCAATAAGGGTTGAAGAAAAAGCTTAAAATTCCCTGAGGTAAACGGAGCTAAATGATTGTCAATAAAATCTGGAAACTTTGATTCCATCATCAAAGGATTCGATCCATCTTTCATTTTAATATAAATATATTGAGAGTCCCAGCCCACGTTAGTAAACATAGAAGCAGGTGAAATTTGTCTTGCCGTTTGACCGGAAATCAGAAAGTCAAAATGAAAATGGGAATTGGCCGGCATGTCCTTTATAATTCCACTAACCTGTAGTTGAAATTCCCCATCATCGATTTCAAGAATTTTCCCCATAGGGTCTGCGTTACCAAAATATTTCTTTGCAGTAGATTCAGTAATGATTACTTTATTTGGCCCTTTTAATGACTCTGAAGGGCTGCCAGAAATCAAGGGAAAAGAAAAAACTTCAAAGAAATTTTCATCTACTACTGCTAACCTGTCTTCATTAAATTTTTTATCTCCAAAGGCAACGATATCTCGTCTATCTCTGATCCTTACCAGTTGCTCTATTTCTCCAAAATTGGTTTTAATCCTCTCGGCGGTTGGCCACGAATTGGAGGAATAAGGTTCCCAAACACCTTGCCGCATATAGGCAGAAGCCACACGATAAATTCTATCTCCATCTTGATGAAAATTGTCGTAGCTCAACTCGTCTTTTATAAACAGGGTGATCATCAGACAACAGGTAAATCCTAATGCCAGCCCTGATATATTAATCAAGCTGTATGATTTTTCTTTATTGAATATCCTAAACGCTATTTTAAAATAATTTCTGAGCATGATTATTCTGATTTTAGGTTTTTGATGGGGTTTTCGATGGCTGATCGGAAAACATGATAACTGATGGTGA
>CAYREN010000661.1:0-2536 GCA_964423255.1 uncultured Roseivirgaceae bacterium
TACAAGCGTTGGTACACAGCGGAGATTTGTGTATTTTGGCTCTACTCAGTACCGCTTGGAGGTTGTTCGAGAAAAGAAGCCGTAGCGAGGGAAAGTGGTTTTGAGTCCATGATTTACAATTGAATGAGGCAAATACTTACTGTATTTAATCGGAAAAATAGGCCAAAACCCACTTTTCCGTAGTAGGCTTTCTATTCTCAGACAATCTCCTAATAATTGCTCATGAAGATTCCTCGTGTTATGACTTTTCTACTGATCTATTTACTGATACTTCTGGCGGTTTTTTCGCTGCAACGCAAAATGCTGTATTTCCCAACCCGCTTTACGCAGGAGCAGCATGAAGAAATGATTGCAGATTTAAACTTGCAACCTTGGCCATCAGCAAACGAACTTCACGGCATTATGAGCAGAACTCCTGTCACTGATGCGAAAGGGACTGTGCTGGTTTTTCACGGCAATGCGGGTGCTGCACTGCACAGGAGTTATTACATTGATGCACTGCAAAATTTGGGATACCGAGTGATTATCGCCGAATATCCGGGTTATGGTGTGCGCAGTGGAAAGCCATCCGAAGCAGCACTAATCAAAGACGGCATTACCACAACAAAAATGGCCATACACGCGTTTAAGGAACCTTTGTTCCTGTGCGGAGAATCATTGGGAACTGGTATCGTAGCGGGTATCGTGGCTTCGCATGAGGTTCCTGTAAAGGGTTTACTGTTAATAACACCGTTCGATGCAATGACCAAAGTCGCACAGCATCATTACTGGTATTTCCTGGCTCGGTGGTTACTCCTGGATAAATTTGATAATGTCTCCAAGCTTCGCAATTTCCAAGGTAATATTGCAGTGCTATTAGCCGAACAGGATGAGGTGATACCAAATCGACGTACAATGGCTTTGTACCATGCTTTGTCGAAACCAAAAAAACTCTGGCGTTTTGAAAACGCGAATCATAATAGTTTACCCATGGAACACTGGCGTCCGTGGTGGCAGGAAGTGATGAAGTTGATTGATCACTAATTAGCAAAGAGACAAAAGTAGCGGCTATTGAGGTACCAATGAACGAAAGGGAGATGGATAAAATAAATCTGATGCATTTTTTATCCGCACAATACAATAACTGACACCTTTGTCTTGATTTTCTTATTTGCGCCGTCGCTTACAGGCTAAAAATGAGCATTTTTACGTGTGATAAAGATTTCGGGTTTTATTCTCAATTGATACCAATAAAATCATACTCAAAAGACTAACGCAAAAATATCCCACCTTTATGGCATTAATTTTTAGTTACAATCGACGAAAAAAGGGAACCAAGTGGTCAGCGTACTTGATAGAATACCACCCATCAAGTACACCGACCACTTGATGGATCTATATATTAAATTCAAGCGATTTTTCTTTCAGCAACAACACTTGAATCGTATTCTGAAATAACATTTTTTAAGTTTTCTTTATGGTTGTAAATATCATCAACAGAATTAATTGTTTTTCTTTGAAGACTCTTGTTGGAAAATAAACCGATTTGTTTCGTTGATGAGTTAAAAAATAATTTACAAATTGGTTTTCTATTTGAGTTATCCAACGCAATTAAGTAATGATTTTTAGCAGACCGGATTGTAATTCTTTTAATATCAATAACTTCGCACAATATTGATTTAATTATACAGTACGATTCCACATAGTCGCCAGATATGACATCATCGATAGAGTTTTTCGTGTCTAACTCATCTTCTACAACATCAGACTCATCCTTACTTACCGACATTTCTGACAGCTTTTTAAAGCGTTCTTGCATTATGTCATCTATAAACTGCTCGCGAGATTTTTTAACGATGGTAGTAAAATCAGATAATTTTTGACTTGTTAATTTTCCAGAATATACTTGTTTCGAAAAATATCTAACAAATGACTCAGAAGGGTTTGATAACTCATTTTTCAATATTTTCTTTATTTCACCTGTATATTTTAACTCATTTGCTGTTACTAGAATGTCATCAAGAGAAAATGCGGATTTTGAGAATTTTTTTAATTCGTCAATTTCGTGTTCTTGGGACTCATTGATATTAAATGAAAAGAAAGGATTTCTATCCATTTTATTTGGATGATCAAGATCAGTGTAAAATTGATATTGTAACCCGTTTGTTAATATTGCAAATTTAGCATCATCACAATTAAAGTAGCGAGATAATTGTGATGTGTGTTCTGCGTTGAGTTCGAAACCAGACCATTTGCATTCGACTAATATTACAACTTTATTATCAATTTTTAATGCAAAATCAACTTTTTCGCCTTTTTTAGTGTCTCTATCTGTTGTATATTCTGGTTCAACTTCAAACGGATCAGTCGTGTCATATCCAAGTGCTCGGATCAAAGGTAATATCAGTGCTGTCTTTGTGGCTTCTTCTGTCTTAATTTCTTTTAGTTTCAGTTTAATTCTTCTTTTGGTGCTTTCAATATGATCACTTAAATCCATGACTTCCTCAATCTTTTAAAGTTAACGATATGTAATCGGTTTTGCAATTTAAGTTGCTTA
>CAYREN010000662.1:0-2530 GCA_964423255.1 uncultured Roseivirgaceae bacterium
AGTGCCACGCCAGACACGGTAAACCGTACAGACAGGAAAGATGATAACGGTCAGGACAACAGCCAGTATAATGATCTTAATATAATGTTCTGGCAGCCCCAGCACGCCTTGCATTTCGAAGGCCTGGTAAGCAGAGGAAAAGTAATACGTCACTACCCCACTAGCAGCAACAACACATAAATCAAAAAGCTGTAATAGATGATTCAGGACAGCAGCATGCCCCTTTAAAAACCCTTTTTTTATCATAATTCCTTCACAACTATAAAATTCGATGGCAAACTCTAGATAAACACGATTTATTGTAAATATTACTTACTCATTATCAATAAAAGCTGGAATTCATCAGTATAAACTATTAATAAAATGATCCACATCAAATTCTTTTAATATTGCATTCTTATTTTCCAGGTAAATTGTTTTATGTGTTGTTTTTTTAAGCGTTTTGAGAAAATCCTGCATTTCGGCAATCATAACCTGTGGGTTCCATGTGCGGATAGATTTCGCTGATTTTACTTTATTTATTACTCGGTCCAATTCACTACCCTGATCGCATATAGCAAATACAGGAACCCCATGTGCCAATAAATTAGGTAATTTAGAGGGGAAAGCACCCGCACCGGTACCGGGTGCCTGGGGAATCACCTGCACTGTTGAACAAGCAAACAAGGCCGACACATCACTCTCATCTACAAGGTCATGAAACATCACTTTATTACCAGTTGATACTTTAGTCCTACTGAGCAATGAATCAAATACAGGCCCCCGGGAGAAGATATGACATTTAACTGGCACAGGGGATGTTACTGCAAGTTTTTGAAAAAAATCATACAAATCATAAGGCCGCTGTTTTTCACCCAAAGCACCCGAATAAACAATATGCTGAAAACCATCCTCAAATATTTCACTCAGACAATTTGGGTCTAAATCATTCTTTCTTTGTGAAAGGGAAACAAATGGGTAAAAGACTTCACATTTTCCTTTATCAACACCATATTTTTTCACAATTTCATCTTTCATTGAATAGGACAGGCAAATAAGTCTGTCACATTTTTTATAAATATTTCTTTCAACCAACCCCATCAGAAATGCAGCGGTGCTATGTAAAAAAGATTTCTTGGCATTGGCCATAATACCCTGCACATCATGGACAATCCCGACCTTAACTGCTTTTTTGAGAAAAAACCCAGCTGCAAACATGAAAAGAACAGGTGGAAAGATAGATATGACAATATCGTAGTTATTTTTATGCCTAAAAAAATGCTTACTCACATAATAGAAATAGCTTAATTCCAGAACTATTCGTCGAAGAATCTGTGATTTAGGAAAACGAACCTTTTCCCCGTATCGGTAAACCTTAGCATGGTTAAAAGGAGCATCACTTTTACTCACACACCAGTCAGGATAGAACGGATGAAACGCAACCACGTCAACCTCATAATTGCTCTCAAGAAACTTTTCCACCAGGAAAGAATTATATTTTCCTGTTGATATTTGCTCAGGGTAAAAAAAAGGAGATAGAAATAATATTTTCTTATCCAAAAGTTTTTCCCTTTCAGGCTACCTGCTTGTTCCGAGATTAAACAAAAAATCTGCCTGAATAGCAATTCCACTTCTGTCATAGCTCATGTTATAAATCCCTGCCAGTTTGAAATTATGCGCATGTAAAAAATCAATCACTTCATTTGCCAACGCCTGGCCTTCATAGAGCTCTATAAACGAGCACTCAACATAAACCCAGGAAAAATAATCAAGCATAGAACGACACCCTTTCAGAACCTCCATCTCAAAACCCTGCACATCGATTTTCAACAGTGCCAGAGTGGAGACATCATCCACTTCCAACGCTTCATTCAAAGGCAAAACGGGCGTTTCCCTAACTTCGCATTCCCCAGTATGAGGAAATAGCTCAGACTGATTTTGGCCAATCGGCAGCAATGACGACGAATCATCCCGCTCGGACACATGAATGGTCATAGTTGCTTTTTCAGACCCAATTGCGCAACGATGCAGATGCGTGTTGGCATCATTGGCAAATACCTTTTTAAACTGATTAGCAGGTTCTACCAAAGGTTCAAATGAATCTATACGGGCTCCAGGAAAACACATACGTGAGATTAATGCGAATTGCCCACAGTTAGCGCCAACGTCCACCACATGCATGCAACCCAAGCTTTTCAACAATCTGCCATGTTCCGTCCCTGCGGCAACTCCTTTCAATAAAGCACGAAACAGTGGAGGATGGCGTAATATGGTACTTAACTTTGCCATTTTCTGTAAGCCCATTTGCAACCTCAAAACAGGAAAAGCTGCCATCTTTTGCTACCCACGAATCAAATCAAGCAAAACATATTGATTGTACTTATGAACCCATCGCAAACGATTAACCTTTAGCTCAGCCCATTCTGCGAAATACAAAAGAAAATTGTTACCAAATGGACGCAACAAAATTGACGTTATCATGGCTACAGGCGCAGAGATCACCCCATAATAACGACTTTGAGAAACCCAAGTATTTTCAATCATTGCCAGA
>CAYREN010000663.1:0-2520 GCA_964423255.1 uncultured Roseivirgaceae bacterium
AGTGGTGGGATAGATTCCATGGCAATGATGCATCTTTTTAAACAGACGCAGTATAAAATAGCGATAGCACATTGCAATTTTCAGTTAAGAGGAATTGAGTCTGACAAGGATGAGATATTGGTAAAAGAAGTTGCAGTAAAACATGGAATACCCATATATTTCAAATCTTTTGAAACAAAAAATAATGCTCAACTGCATGGTATTTCTATTCAAATGTCTGCCAGGTATTTGCGAAGAGCCTGGTTTGAGGAGCTTATAAAAAAAGAAAATTATGACGTTATCGCAACAGCTCATCATTTAAATGACTCACTAGAAACAATACTGTTTAATTTGACCAAGGGAACAGGTATCGCTGGGTTGAAAGGGATATTACCAAAAAGTCAAAATTACACGCGCCCATTGATGTTTGCATCTAGAGAAATGATTATAGATTATGTAAAAGACAATGATATCATCTGGAGGGAGGATAAATCAAATAGCTCTATAAAATATACCAGAAATCTAATCAGGCATAAAATTGTACCCGAATTAAAAAAAATAAACCCCAATCTGGAAGAGACATTTTCCCAATCTCTGGAAAAACTTGCTGCCTCAGAAAGAATTTTCAGAAATGCAATTAACCGGATCAAAAGTGATCTTGTTGATCTAACAAAAGGAGGAAAAAAAATTGATAAGCAGAAGCTGAAATCAACTGAAAATAATAAGCTTGTACTTTTCGAAATATTGGAAGAATATGGTTTTAATTTTCATCAATCTAAAGAGATTTTATCAGCACTTGACGGTCAACCCGGAAAGTCGTTTTATACGCAATCCCATAATCTTGTAATTGACAGACAATTTATCTTCGTCACAAAGAAAATCTCTGAAAATATTTCCAAATCATTTATTGATGAAAAAAATTTGGAGTTTAAATATTTCGGTCTTCACTTGATATTGGAAAAAATTGAAAATACTAATATCAACTTTTCTGACAGCAAGCGAATTGCTCATTTAGATTTTCAAAAACTCAAGTTTCCATTAAAAATAAGAAAATGGAAGCATGGTGATTGGTTTATGCCATTAGGTATGAACAGGAAAAAAAAATTAAGTGATTTTATGATTGATGAGAAAATTCCGTTAAACTTGAAGGAACAATTATTTATTCTTGTGTCAGATGATAACATAGTTTGGGTAATAAATCACAGGATAGATAATCGTTACAAAATTTCAAACCAAACCAAAGTAGTCTATAAGATATCCAGTAAATAATAATGATCAATCCTTTTAAAAAGTCATATACCTCTAAAGAGCTTAACACATTTCGATTTCTTTCGAGAATCACACTTTTTGAGCGTCTGACGTACAAGGAGATGGCTCATTTTCTACCTTACTTTTACTTAAGAGAATATAAAATGGATGAGGTAGTCTTTTTTAGAAATGATCCTGGCAATGCCTTGTATTTAGTAAAAAGTGGCAAAGTGTCTATTAATGTTGATATCGATGATGGATTTGAACTACTAAATGTCATTAAATCTGGAAGTGCATTTGGTGAAAGCTCTCTTTTAAAAGAATCAAATAGAATTTACACAACAATTATCCATTCTGAAAGAGCCGAATTGTATGTATTGCCAAAAGTAAATATGCATGAGATTTTTGGAGCACATCCTGTCATTAAAACTAAAATGATAGAATCCCTTGCGGAAATATCCAACGACTACATGGTAAGTTTATTTAAAGGTTATAGATCTACATTGGGCCTTTTCAATCTAAGCCAAGTTTACAAAAAGTAGCCTTTTCGAATTTCCTTACCCTAGACCCTGAGTATGCTGTCTTAGAAAAATATGGCCATATTATTTAGGCATATTCAATTAATTAGAATGCGATTCTTTAAATAAAAATTCATCTAAAATACTGAGATTAGTCCTTTCCTTTATACTTCATATTTGGTAGCTTGCGCCCACATTTTTTATTCATTTCATCAACTTTTAATAAAAATAATAATATGAAAATTACAGTAGTAGGAGCAGGAAATGTAGGCGCAACATGCGCTGATGTTTTGGCCACAAGAGAAATTGCAAATGAAGTTGTTGTTGTTGACATCAAAGAAGGATTAGCGGAGGGTAAATCACTGGACATTTGGCAAAAATCGCCAATAAATTTATATGATACAAGGACAATTGGTGCCACCAATGATTACTCCAAAACTGCGGAGTCTGAAGTCGTAATAATTACATCGGGCTTGCCAAGAAAGCCGGGTATGAGCCGAGACGATTTAATTGAAACCAATGCAGGTATCGTAAAATCTGTTACAGAAAATGTAATTCAGCATTCTCCTGATGCCATAATTATTATCGTCTCCAATCCTTTGGATGTGATGACATATCAGGCGCATCTTGTTTCCAAGGCGCCAAGAACCAAAGTGATGGGTATGGCAGGTATTCTTGATACTGCGAGATATAGGGCTTTTTTAGCTGAGGCATTAAATATTTCTCCAAAAGATATTCAAGCTGTATTGATGGGTGGACATGGTGACACCATGGT
>CAYREN010000664.1:0-2520 GCA_964423255.1 uncultured Roseivirgaceae bacterium
CTGGCTAATCATGTATCTGAGGTTGATGCTTTCCACTAAACTTTGTGTTATATTTCTCAGATCAATTTTCCTGGATGCTTTAGTGCATTCTCAATTTAACCTGATCGTAAACAATAAAAAACTTTAATATGGAAAGGACATTAATAACCTTAATGATTCTTGTAAGTAGTCAGATCTTAGCGCAAAACCCAATACTAATTCCTGACACTTTGAGCGGTACTAATATTAATCTCACCTTAAAAAATGGGAAACATCAGTTTTATAGTGGAATTAACACAAGCACAATGGGTGCCAATGGAAATATATTGGGTCCTACCCTTTTATTAAATCAAGGTGATTTTGTAAATATTACCGTTGACAATCAGCTTTCCGATACTACTACAATTCACTGGCATGGTTTACATGTTTCGCCTGAAAATGATGGTGGACCTCATACCTATATTCTAGCCGGAGACACGTGGAATCCAAATTTTACCGTAATGGATAAAGCTGCAACTTATTGGTATCACCCGCATTTACACCGTAAGACAAATGAGCACGTTTCGAAGGGAATAGCAGGAATGATCATTGTTAGGGACAAGGATGAGGCAGCCCTAACCTTACCAAGAACCTATGGTGTTGATGACTTCCCAATGGTAATTCAAACAAAAGACTTTGACGCTAACAATGAAATCGTAGTACCCACAAACTCTGATGACATTGTTATGGTAAATGCTACAATAGACGCGACATTGGATGTCCCTGCCCAGGTAGTACGATTTAGATTGTTGAACGGTTCTTCCATGCGGGTATTCAATATTGGTTTGAGTGGGGATCAAACCTTTTATCAAATTGCATCTGACGGTGGCTTATTAAGTACTCCAAATGCGATCACAAGACTTCAGCTTTCTTCAGGAGAACGTGCTGAAATTTTAATTGACTTATCATCAATGAATGGTCAGACCATTTATTTAATGAGTTATGCCTCTGAATTTCAAAATGGAATTTACGGTGCAACAAATCCGGGGATTAATGCTTTCATGACTTTGGATGGATATGATCCAAACCCATTAAATGGCACAAATTTCAATATTATGCAATTTAATGTAGTTGCACCAAATGCTAACCCTATCACGACAATTCCAACATCTTTGGTAACGGTAAACCCAATACCTGAATCAAGTTCCAATACAACCAGAAATCTAACTATGACACCGGCCACAATGGGACCAAATCAATTAAATGGAAATTTCCTGATTAACAATGTATCCTTTGATATGAATTTAATAAATTATACAATTCCCTTGGGTAACGTGGAAGTTTGGTCAATTTTTAATCAATCAGCTATTGCCCATCCTTTCCATATTCATGATGTTCAATTTTTCGTTTTGGACAGAAATGGAAGTTCCCCACCTGCAAGTGAACAGGGAAGAAAGGATGTTATTCTTGTAAAGCCTCAGGAAACAGTTCGCTTTGTAGCTAAGTTTGAAGATTTTACAAGTAAAACTGTTCCTTACATGTATCACTGCCATATGTTAGTTCATGAGGATGGAGGAATGATGGGACAGTTCACCGTTATTGATAAGATTACTGGAATCAGTGACCTTGTTTTCGATAAAGGGATTTCAATATATCCAAATCCTACGGCTGGATTAATACATATTGACATCTCAGATAATATAGTATTGAAGAAAATAGAAGTTATTGACTTGTTTGGAAGATCAGTTTTAATGATAGATGATCTAAAAAATGGAAAAGCGATTGATTTGAGACATTTACCTAAAACAATTCACCTTCTCAAAATTTCAAGTGATCAGGGAGAAGTTGTAAAAAGAATTATGATAAAATAAATATTCACAAAATCAGTCATTTAGAGAATTATCAATATTGCCGATTAGGAATGCATGACACTTGGCACTATAGTATATCTTCCATCTGACCTGATCATGAATAATTAAAAATGCCCAGGCCTAATTGATCTGAGGCACCTTTCCTTACATTGTCTTTAATATAATTCACTCCCTGGCCAATACTACTCATGGTTCTGAGGATATTCATTTTTGACCAAAGCGTTTCCATTGTCCTTGCATTAGATTTGAACATGGAATTTTTAGTGAATTTAATGTATTCTTGTCTGATTCCTTACCGGTATTTTTCCATTTCCTCTTTAAATATCTGTACAGATTCATAGGTGGCATTTGTCCTCACAAGGGAGGAAGCGCTTCGTATGCAAGTAGCGGCTAATCCGCATTCTCCAACTAATTTCAGGGTAAATGGAGTAGTAAGAAATATCCATCAACTTCTATTTGCTTTTTATCCGTCAATATTAATCTGTGGAGGGGTGTCAATAAATATCTCTTTTCATAACCCAGGGAAACGCATTACTTATTAAATAAAGTAATAACTTTGAAACTTCAAGTGCTGAATCATTTGAATTAGATTTAATAAAATGAAGATGAAAAATATATTGTTTGTTGCTATGCTGGCTTTTATAAGTTCATGCGAGCCAAAGCAGGGTAAAAGAATCGAAGGTAAACTTAT
>CAYREN010000665.1:0-2518 GCA_964423255.1 uncultured Roseivirgaceae bacterium
AATTTTATTTAAAAACCATAGGCCAATATTTACTGTATTCATGAAAATTCTTTTCCACAGGTGCCCAACTCCATGAATGTCTTTTCCCTGTATCGTAATCCATTCTATAGAAATTTCCTTTCCATGTTGTTCCTGGTTTTGGAGGTACGTTTTTAAAACCTTTCAACAAAGTATAAGGAAAAAACATTTCTGCTGTCCAGCTTCTTATTTTTGCTCCGGATTCTGATTTTCCTCCTTGGATATGCACTGCCTTTCTCACTTTTCTGTCGCCTTCATAGTGCCAGGGAGCCCAACCTATAAACTCTCCATCATTATTGGGGATCAGCAATACTAATTCTGTATTCAATGGATTTATTTCATATTCAAAATACAACGGAGCACTAGGGTCGGTATGAAAAAATACCTCAAATACGTCAGCATTCCATATGTCATCTTGGTCTTTATTGTATTGCGTTGATATTAAACTGTCTTCGCAATGTCCCAACAAATAAATTCCTTTTTCTGAATAGAGGATTTTAAACTTTGTCTCATAACTGTCTTTTATGCCATCTCGATTTGGCATTTGTATCCAATCAGTTTTTTTCCATTGCTGATGATCACCTTTTCCATTAAGGTCGAAATCTTCACAAAAAATTACCGAAAGGGATTTACTTGCTTGGGCATTTTTATCAATATTCATTGTGCTGAGGTTGGTTATAAAATAAAGGAGGCTTAAAAGATATATTATTGGCATGATTGTCTATTAAATCTGTTTTTCAAAAATAATAAAAGGTATGGAAAATTAATTCAATCTATAAAAGAAATGTGTATTAAAGAAAGAAAAAGGTTCATTCAAATTCAATAACCAAGTTTTATTTAATTATTAAATTTGAAATAGTTATTAATACCTCTACATTAATTACTTCTCCATTCAATTTTGATAATATATTAAATACCGGTTTGCCAAATTGATGCTCATATGCTTGGTTCTTTCGTAAGTTTGCATTTTGCGCTTTTCTCAGATATGGAGCATTACCCATATATGATTTTGGTTTTATCTGAATCCCACATATTAATTTATCAGCAATTTTCAATTCATAATCAACAGCAAAAGAATAATCAAAATCTCCTTTTGTGGATATAAAGTCAACGAATGGGAATTTGTGTTGCAATACTTTAATGGTATTTTTCTCTCTTATCTTAATCCCGTTCCAGGTCTGGCATATGGTTCTGAAACGAACAGCCTCTATACATTCGTTTTCAGTTATTTTTATTCCGTTGGCGCTAGCATGTTGAAAAAGTATTTCTCCTTTTCTGGCTAATTGGTTTTGAGTTCTGCCATAATTGTAATTCAAGTTTCTCAAATCCCAGCCCATTTTTAAGATTACATCTTTGTTTTTTTGTACGAGTTGTTCGTCGTTCAATTTTGTTTGAAGTTCAGTCGAGAGGCTAATAACTTTTTTATTCCTTTGCACGCCTGAGCTGTAATAGTACGCTTCCCAATCCTCTTTCCTTTTAAAATGTTCCAATTCAATTAGTGTCGTAACATAGCTTACGCTCCATGGGTCATTGAGCATTAAATTATTCCAAAGAGCATTGGTGCTCTCAAAAATATTTGTATTGAGAGAATTGACAAATTCATCCATTTTTATATTGTGTGTCATAAGTGGTAAAACTACATCCTGGTTCAATAATAGTAGGATATATATTAGAATCTATATGTGGTTCTTTAAAGCTTTCGCAATATTTATATTTTATACTTTAAATATTTTAATATTTGGAGATCAGTGTAGTTGTTGCAATAATATTTTATAAAATTAAGGCAGTTTTTAATTCAGAAACTAATTTTTATGTCAAAGAATAGAGATTATAGTTTGGTGGGTGCAGAGAGTAGCACTTCTATTGCCAGTGGATTGGCTGAAGCATCTTGGTACATTTCTCCAGTATCAAGAGAAAATATGAGAGAGTTATTAATTAGGAGAAATGGCCCTGCAATTAGAGATACCCTACTATGGTTTTTTCTGATCTTTGGATCAGGATATTTGTTTTTTATATTTTGGGGTACCTGGTGGGCAATTATACCCTACTTTGTATATGCTACTTTATATGCCGCTACTTCAGATTCGAGGTGGCATGAAAGCAGTCATGGCACTGCCTTCAAGTCAGACTGGATGAATAATGCCTTATATGAAATTGCTTCTTTTATGGTTTTCAGGCAATCCATCCCCTGGAAATGGAGCCATACTCGTCATCATAGCGATACAATTATAAGAGGACGCGATCCCGAAATTGCGTATCAAAGGCCTACAGATATTATAGGTTCAATTTTACAAATTTTTGCTTTAAAGAGCGTGCCGGTAGAATTTAAAAAAATGATTAAGCATGCACTTGGTAAAATCGATCCTGAAGTCGCAACTTATCTCCCTAAATCAGAATACCATAGAGTATTTTTAAGGGCGCGAATATATCTTCTGATTTATGCCTCATCCATTGGACTTTCGATATACTATTGGACGATTCTTCCTTTGATGTTTATTGG
>CAYREN010000666.1:0-2511 GCA_964423255.1 uncultured Roseivirgaceae bacterium
CCAGGCTCAAGTTTATGGCCATCCAGAGCACTCGCAATCAAGAAGAATATCCAATTGACTGCCCAAGTGATGCGGTCAATAACGGTTAATGCGGGAGAATTAGATAATATTTTTTCCTTGAATGTGGAGTGAGAGGTTGATTAGATAGAATTATTTGTGAGTAAATAGATGAAGTATCAAAAGGCAGACAAAAGGATAAGCAAGGTAGATCAGTTTGGAATCGCTGAAAATGCAAAGGAGCTATAATTAATTTGTTTCCGAGCTAGCTGGTTCAGCCGAAGATGCGTTCATCGCACGGATGAACAGAGGAATACTATACCATATTTAAAAGGCATTTGTCAAGTTTTTTATTTTTGGCACAATTCAAAAATTTTAAAAAGTAATTCATTTTTGTAACTAATTGTTTTAATAGTAGAATAATGAACTGTTTTGAGCATATTACAGAAACCAATTTTCGTAACATTTTCGTAACACGGGTACTTGTAAAAGGTAAAATAATAATGGTAAAAGTTTCAAGTTGTATTAATATTGATAACATGCTGTCATTATTGGTAAAATCGGTTTGAAATTTTTGGTTTGTATGCTAACGAATTTTTCAAGAATTTTTGCAAGGTGATTATAATGATTTCAGTAACTTACAGATTTGAAGTGCTTGTTTTGCAGTTTTGGCTACGAGGTCCACTGAAATACATGGGCGCAATTTTGGCGTGGAAATACGAATAAATGATGCAATCATTATAATTTTACCTTGACGTTTCTGGGTTAAACATGATATAATTCAATAATGGAGGAAATCAAAAAATGCTCAAGGTGCCGGCGGGAATTCCCGCTTAGTTTTTTCGGACGGGATCGTACAAAGCCAGACGGAAGGAGGGCAATGTGCAAGAGATGCCGGCAGGATCATCGGATGATAAACAAGCTAAAAAGAGAGAATAAACTTTTGCGAATGCGGTACAATGCAGCCCGCAAATTGTGGGCGGGGGTGATGAGCTATGTCAGAAAAAACAGGCTTCAATGAGGCTATAAAAGCAGGTCTTAAAGAATATTTTGCTCAAAAGATGGAAGAAATGCTCTTTAAGAAAAATATCTATCTTTGCCAAGGATATTCAGAAGAAGCCGCAATGAATAAGGCATTCCATGATATTTTTGATAAAAAGGAGGATGTAAGATGAGAGGCTTTTACGGAATAGGTCTTCATAATCCTAAAAGCTCTTTGAATGTGGGGTCTGTTCTGAGGGCTGCTGGTAATTATAATGCTGCTTTTGTGGCTCAAAGTGGCAAAAGATGTGGCCCAGGGATAACTGACACGATGAAACAATATCGGCACATGCCATATTTCAGGGTAAGCAATCTCAAGGAGATTATTCCATATGATTGTGTTCCTGTTGCTGTTGATATTGTGGAGGGGGCAAGCAGTTTGTTTGATTATGTTCATCCTGAACGAGCGTTTTATATTTTTGGGCCTGAAGATGGGACATTAAACGAGGAAATACTATCTTGGTGTCGGGATATAATTTATGTGCCCACCAATCGGTGTATGAACTTAGCTGCAACGGTTAACGTGATATTGTATGATAGGGTGGCCAAGAGATATGAAAAAGAAAATTTATAGCTTGGAAACTGAAAAACATCCGCTTAGTGAGATATGGATATTTCAAGGCAAGGTAGAAATTTCAGACAAGCATGGAGTGTCTGCTATTTTGGCATATGATGCAGATAAGGTTTATTGGAAAGGCCATGAGATAGACATAGAAGGGTTTAGTGATAGTAAGATCACACAATACAGTGATTTTACTTTTGAAATTGAGCCGTTATGAAAATAAGTGATGGGAAAAAGGAAGGTCAAAATGGGTATGTTTGATTATGTTGATTATGAATGTATATGCCCTGTGTGTAACAAAAAAGTATCTGGTTTTCAAAGTAAAGACGGTAATTGCATAATGGAAACAATAGATACTTCAAAAATAAATAATTTTTATACTGTTTGTAGACAATGTGGATGCTGGATTGAATTTAAAAGAGCAAAAGATAACAGGTTTATGCGAACTGTTAGTGGAAAAGATGGAGAGATGCCAAAGCATAACAAAGAAATAATTATTCAGTACGGGCAGAGCTAACTCGCCCAAAAGAAAAAGGGAATAAACATGAATTATATTGACAATGGTTGTAAAGCAGATAAGCCTACAAAAGACCGCCGATCGTTTTGGGTCGGCGTTAAGCGAATTGTTATGTGGGATGGTTACCTTTACAGGCTAACTATGCGCATAGCACATAAATTTAACTGGCATTATGCACCACCAATTTATCCAGATGGTGACACTCAACTTTGGTGTAAATGGTGTGGCTTTAGGAAAACAATAAAAAAACGTGGCGATATAAACAAATTAGAAACATAACGACCTAATTCCCCCGCAGCGTGAGCGGTCGGGTGGGATGAATTGTTAAGCAGGTGCGGAGAGAATGCAATGACTGAAGCATCACAATATCTCATTTGGGCGATTATTGCACATC
>CAYREN010000667.1:0-2501 GCA_964423255.1 uncultured Roseivirgaceae bacterium
ATGTATATAGTTCATCAAAGTCTTTGATATTTTCAATTTTACTTATTTTTTTTAATAAATTATTTTTTGCATTGGTTAAAGCTTTATCTGTAAGTCGGTATTGATGACTAAATTTTTTATTTTTAGAATTTATTGCCATCGCAGCTCTTTCGATTACTTCTTTTAGTGTATTCATTTCAATAAAATCATTTAGCTCATCTTGTAGATGTTTTCTGCATTTTTCAATATATTCATTAATCAATTTTTTTGTCATAGTATGTCCTATTATGATAACGTTTAAACTCACTGGTTTTTACGGAGCGCAGCGGAGTAAAATCCAGTGCAGTGACTTGTTATGAGCTCTTTATGCGAGCTAACCAATTTATTAAGCAAACCCTTGTTACGCCGAGTAGGTCTTTATGTAAAAAGGATTCTTCCCATTCTTTATCCATGTTTTTTTCTTCAACTGAATGCCAAAACATATCCCCTAATAATAATTGACCTGTATGCAATATTTTTGAGCGATAACTGTAGAGTTTATTGATAAATTTTTTAGTGATAGCACTCTCTTTGCCGTTATATCCAAAAGTTAAAATGAATTCCCTAAAACTTGCACTAAGGCGATATTTAGGCTGGCCACAATCTTTACATCGCTCAGGTTTTGTTGCTTTAAAAGCTATTAATGTTTCTATGGCCGAAACAAACGAAGCAAAAGACAAACTTGGATTGGTGCTACGTAATTCGACACCACAATAAAACAGGTAACATGCCTTACGGAATGTTAACAATATGTCTTTCGGTAACGAATAATAATTTTCAAGAATAGAGTCCATGAACTCTGGGACTACGACATTTGCAACATTACGATCATCAAGTGCCTTGTCTTGGTACCGATTAACCTTACCTTTCTCGATTAACTCGCATGATTTATTCATGAACATTTTGATAGGTTTTTTTGCTTTTATATGATTGAAGAAGAAAAATTGGGTCACAACTGATAGCAAATGTTGAGCTTCAATAATTTGTTTTGTGAGTTGATCGTTGCCAAAGGGAATGCCGTACCTAAAATAATGTTCACCTTGCTGTAGAAAGGATATCTCAATGATTAATGGGTAGAAGAATCTACCATTTTGTTTGGGCTTTCGTCTAGATGGATAGATTTGAAATTTATCTTTAAAACGATATTGCCCAATTACAGGTTTTGTCGTAAAGATTGTTACTCTTTCAAATATATCTGCCATGCTTCTCTGCCTTATTGTTTTCTCATAACGGTGGACTTAAGAAACAAGTGGACTAACGACTTAAAACTTTTGTCTTTCAGATTTTATCTAATCGAACTTAAAAGCCCAAATAATCGCAGTATCCACTTGTTTCTCTTCTAGGTTTTGTTAGACTTTATTTTGGTTATTTTTTCTTTTATTATATTCATCAGTTGCTTCTTTATATAGTTCTTCTATAGCACTAACATGCCAAACTTTTCCTAAATCAGATTCTGAATTCACTCTACCAGAATAAATACCTAAAAATTCCCATGTTTTTGATGGAGATAATTCAGAAATAATTTTATTACCATCTATTCTACGGAAACCTGATGGTCTATATGCAATTACTGCTGAACCAGACTGTCCTTGTCTTGTACGACAATCAATTAAAAATGTAGGATTTTCTTTAGAAATTAAGCTTAATTCTTGTGCCAAAAAACCTGTAGCCCAAATTGGAAATTTCATATAACTTGATAATCCAAAAGGGAAACCGATTACGCTAATAGTCTCGGATGGTACAATAACCATGTTAACCCTATCAAGTTTTGTTTTTAAATAGTATGGATATTTAATTATATCATCGCCCCAATTTAAATTAAGTGCAACAATATCTGCATTTTCTTTAAAAATAGGATGTTCTATCCAAAAAGGAGTTTCATCTTCTCTATAGAGAGGGAGTTTGACTTTTTTCCATTCATTTTCATTTGTATTATTTTTATGAAAATGAATAATTATATAATTTGGTTCAGATAATGTTTTGCTTAAATGTTTGCCTGTATCTTGATTTTTGCCTGTAACATTATGTCTATTTGTTATTAATGTACAGTGTGATTCTCTATCATTGGCAACAAGAATAGCAGTACCAGAACTTAGTAGTATTTCATTAAAATACATTTCAATAAATAAAGATTTCATTGATGGCATCTCAACATTCATATTTTTAGCAATATTCATTATCTTCCTTATAATTTGTCACTAGTCTAACGGTCGCGCTGAGCACCATTCAGTTTAGTTTCAGGAAATCCCGCAGGGTTTTCTGGAAATAAACTTAATGTGTGACTCCTGGCATTTGATGGGCGTAGCGAAGCGGAGACCAGCAAAGGGCAGGTGGCACACGAAAGTGTGCTCAGCGCGACCGATGCGACGTGTCCGCGAAGCGGATACGTCGCATCGATTGTCGTGAGCAATAATTTTCCCGCTAGGGCAAATTATTGGTCTCCTCGTACTTGTTATACAGCTACTTTATGATGTTCAACTTGC
>CAYREN010000668.1:0-2496 GCA_964423255.1 uncultured Roseivirgaceae bacterium
ATTTTTATGGTATTAATGCCATTTACCTTATTAGCCCAAGGATCGGCAAATTCAACTGATTCAGAGAAAAAAGCAAAATCTAAGAAACCTATAAGAGTAGGACTGATAGGTTGCGATACGCATGGAATGTGGTTTGGCCCCCAAATGCAGAAACATGACCCACTGCTTTTTAATTTACCAATTCCCATGGATCAAAAATCGGAATATACATGGATGCGCGGGGGTAACCATTATTATTTCTATACTTACTATGGTGATCCCACAAATATGACGGCACCTTTTGTAGAAGGTTTTGAAATCGTAAAAGTTTGGGACAGAAACCGTAATGCCGCTGAAATTGCAGCTAAAATCTTCAATAGTTCTCCTGAAGTATGCGATTCTTTTGATCAGGTAAGTGATGATGTCGATTTAGTATTTATAGCTGATTGTAATTGGGATGGACACGATCACTTAGAACTTGCTACTCCGGGATTGAAAAAGGGGATTCCTACTTTTGTTGACAAACCTTTTGCGCATCGTTTGGCTGATGTTGAAGCAATGATTAAACTTGCAGATGAGAACAATGCTCCTATTATGTCGCTTTCCATAATTCAAACCTTACCGGAAACCAAAGAATTTGCTAGCCGTCTTAGTGAGCTCGGTGAAGTAAATTTTGGTACAATTCAGGGTGGGGGCACAAGCCGCGCTGGAATGATTCACACTATATGTTATGCGTTAGCAATTTATGGCTCGGGTGTAGAATCCGTCACAGCAATGGTTACGCCAAAGCAAACAAGCATCCATCTGGATTGGGGAGACCAGCCGAATCGGCCTAAACAAGGTGTAATGATTAACTGCGATATTGGGCGTACATGGCATGGCTCAATGCATATGAGTGCTTTTGGTCCTGGCGGTAGAGGTGCGATTCATAATCAGGGAGTAGGCAGTTGGGAATATCCTCAAGGATCTGCGGAGATATTACGACTAGTAAAAAAGATGGTTGAAACGGGCAAATCACAAGGGCCTGTAAACCAATTAATTGAAGCTGTCGCCATTGCAGACGCAGCTGAGGTAGCAATGAAATCGGGTGAAACAAAACCAATCCAAATTGAAAAATCTATTCCTAAAATGAACATTGAATTATCGGAATTGAGATAAGATTATGAAAAAAGAAATTTTTATGAGAGCAATGCAAAAAAAACTAATGCTGTTTTTTTTGGTATTATTGCCATTTACACTATTAGCCCAAGGATCAGCAAATTCAACTGATTCAGAGAAAAAAACAAAATCTAAGAAACCTATAAGAGTAGGTTTGATAGGTTGCGATACACATGGAATGTGGTTTGGCCCCCAGATGCAGAAGCATGATCCGATTCTTTACAGTATGCCGGTTCCAATGGATCAACCAGCCCCATATTCATGGATGCATGGTGGTATGCATTACTACCAGTATACATCTTATCCTGATCCCACACGTATGACAGCACCTTTTGTGGATGGTTTTGAGATCGTGAAGGTTTGGGATAAGAATCGCAGTGCAGCAGAGATTGCAGCCAAAGTTTTTAACAGTTCTCCTGAAGTTTGCGATTCATATGAGCAGGTCAGTGACGATGTCGATTTAGTCTTTATTGCTGATTGTAATGGAGATGGCCATGATCATCTGGAGCTCGCCACGCCCGGTCTAAGAAAAGGAATTCCCACGTTTGTGGATAAACCTTTTGCTCATCGTATGGCTGATGTAGTGGCTCTACTCAAACTTGCGGAAGAGAATAATGCTCCTATAATGTCGCTTTCCATTCTCCAAACTTTACCGGAAACCAAAGAATTTGCCAACCGCATTGAAGAGCTCGAAGAAATGCATTTCGGTACAATACAGGGTGGAGGCACTCACCGTGCGGGATTGATTCACACAATCTGTATTGCATTAGCAGTCTTTGGGCCTGATGTTGAATCAGTCCGGGCACTAACAAGTCCGGACCATACAAGCATTTATCTTAATTGGGGTAGCCAACCAAACCGCCCAAAACAAGGCGTAATGATCAACTGTGATGTTGGTCACACATGGTTTGGAACAATACATATGAGCGCTTATGGTTCCGGTGGCAGGGGTGCGATTCATAATCAAGGGGTTGGAAACTGGGATTATCCAAGAGGGTCGGCAGAAATTTTACGATTGGTAAAAAAGATGGTTGAGACAGGTAAATCGCAAGGGCCTGTAAATCAGATGATAGAAGCTGTTACAATTGCAGACGCTGCCGAGACGGCAATGAAATCGGGTGAAACTCGGTCATTCCAGATTGTTAAACCAATTCCTAAAATGAATATTGAATTGCCGAAATTGAGATGAGGTTATGAAAAAAGAAATTGTTATAAGAGCAATTAAAAAAAAACTAATGCTGCTTTTTATGGTATTAATGCCATTTACCTTATTTGCCCAAGGTTCAGCAAGTTCAAATGATTCGCAGAAAAAAACAAAATCTAAGAAACCTATAAGAGTTGGTCTGATAGGTTGCGATA
>CAYREN010000669.1:0-2494 GCA_964423255.1 uncultured Roseivirgaceae bacterium
TCATTGTGGGGCCTACAGCGGTAGGAAAGACAAATCTGTGCATAGAGATTGCTCATAAATTGAAGTGTGAAATAATTTCCGCAGATTCAAGGCAATTCTTCAAAGAACTTTCTATAGGCACTGCAAAGCCAACTCCTGAGGAAATGAAGGATATTCGCCATCATTTTGTCAATTTTATTTCCATTAACCAGGAGTATAGTGCTGGAAAATTTGAACGATCCACGCTAAATATTTTACCAAAATTATTCAAAAAAAATCACGTTGCTCTTATGACTGGTGGTTCAGGATTATATATTCAAGCGGTGTGTCAAGGCATGAATGAAATACCGGAAGTTAAAGCATCTTTTAGGGATTCGCTTTATCTCGAACTTAAAGTCCATGGTCTTTCAACACTTTTGAAAGAATTAAGTGTTAAAGATCCTGAATATTATAAAATCGTTGATAGAAATAATACACAAAGAATTGTGAGGGCATTGGAAATATGTCGAAGTACTGGCTATCCTTATTCTTCATATCGAACAGACAATAATGTGATTCGTGATTTTAAAATTGTGAAAATAGGACTGGACAGAGATAGAGATGAATTATTTGCAAGAATAGATGCGAGAATTGACAATATGGTCGAGGCTGGTTTGTTTGATGAAGTAGAACAATTTATTGGAAAACGCCATTTTAATGCTTTAAAGACAGTTGGATATAAAGAAGTATTTGGATTCTTAGATGGTGAATATGACAAAGCAGAAACAATAAGATTGCTGAAAAGAAACACCAGAAGATATGCCAAAAGACAATTAACTTGGTTTCAGAAAGATCCTGAGTTTACCTGGTTTCACCCAGATAATATTGAAGAGATATTATCCTTTATCCAAAAGGGGATTTCTTTTCAGTAAATCTTTATTTCATTATTTTATAGAAGTAAAGATATCGATTGTGGCCCTGGATTTATTTAAAGTATAAAAATGCAAGCCAGGGGCTCCATTACTCAATAGCTCTTTGCATTGCTTAATTGCAAAATCGACGCCGATTTGATATGTTTTTTTACTTTTATCAAAATATTTTTCTAGCTGCCGGACTAATTTTTCTGGAATTTTTGCCCCAATCATCTCAGAAAATTTTTTGATTTGTTTGAAGTTTGTAATTGGCATAATCCCAGGAACAATCGGTATAGTAATGCCTGCCTGTCTTGCTCTTTCTACAAAATCAAAATAGTAATCATTGTCAAAAAACAGTTGCGTGACAATAAAATCAGTCCCTTTGTCTACCTTGTATTTGAGAAACTCGATATCTATATCGAAAGATTCCGACTCGGAATGTGCCTCCGGGTAGCCTGCTCCTGCAATGCAAAATCGATTTTGTGCAGCAACGAACTCAATCAAATCACTGGCATATGGGAAATCACTTTTTGCCTTATTAAAATTTGTTTCTCCTTTTGGAGGATCACCCCTTAGTAATATTAGATTTTCAATATTTTTTTCATAAAAAAAATCCATATCACGAGTCACCTGTTCTTTGGTGGCATTTACACAAGTATAGTGTGCCATCGTCACCATACCAATTTTATTATTGATATAATCTATCAAATTGAAGGAAGCATCTTGTGTAGATCCTCCTGCTCCATACGTAACTGATACAAATGATGGCGACAACTTCATGAGCTGGCCAATATTTATACCGAGTTCTAATATTGAATTGTAATTTTTAGGAGGAAAAAATTCAAACGAAAAGGATTTTTCTCCACTATTTAAAATATCTATAATTTTCATGAATTTTTCATTTTCAAGCTTGCAAATTAAACCAAAAAATGTCAGAGCGTAAAAAAATGTGGAAACAGAACCATTGGATATTGATCAATTATTAGAGCCATTGAAAATTTTGGCAAAATTTTAAACTATATTAAGAAAACAGCACTTAATAAAAAGCATAATTAGTTATGAATTTTCTCAGAGGTTATACAATGGACTAGTTAAGATTCATATACCTGATTCGATATTTGCCGCCAACCTTTACTTTTTTGGGAGATAAAATTTTCAAAATCGTTCCTCCTAAAAAGATCAATCCTCCTGCTTGCCAAACTTGTGTATTAAAATCAGCATTCTGTCCCATCACTACCACTCTATTAAATTGATCAATTACAATATATCCAATGCCTGCAATTTGTGCATAGGTTCCAATATTGTAATAATCAATTCCTGTAAATCGAGACCCTTTTATATTGATTTTACTTATTTCACCATACAAAATCTGATTATAATGAAATTCTATTGAGGTATCATTAAGTGAAATAATACGATCGGTTCTAAAGAAATTCTCACCTTCCAGTTTGTACTTTAGCTTGTCTCCAGGTTGAAATTTAATTTGTTTATTTGAAAGTGTTTTTTCTAAAACTATATACCTTTTTTGTGCCATGGTATATTGTTGTAAGCATATGAAAAATGTGAACAATAATATCTGTGATGATTTAATAATCATTTACAAAGTATTCAACATTTACTTA
>CAYREN010000670.1:0-2494 GCA_964423255.1 uncultured Roseivirgaceae bacterium
ACGATGTAGGTCATACCGATCCTCCTAGATATGAAATCATAAAACAATCGCGAAATTGGTTCGATACCTATCTTGGCCCCGTTGAGCCTGGAGAATTGATACAGTAATCCCCTGTCCTGCCTGCACATAATCCCCGGACACCGTTCCGGGGTCTGCTAGCAACTCGCAGCAAAACCAAAAGTGTAGACCAAATAAGTAAAAAGGAACAACCTTGTCCTTCTACAAATTCATGCCCATTGTGTGAAGCTGGGAAAATTAAGGTTTTTCATCACTGGGGTTTCAATGAAATTCTATAGATAGTTTTTTACGAACCTCAGACAGATGCCGGAACAGGTCCGGCAATGCCGCTCTTCGATAATCCCAAGACCTGCCTGCCCTGAATTTTTATTTCAGGGTTCTGGGGTCTGCTAGATATAAGCATAAAACTAAAAATCAAACAGACCAAACCTGCAAAAAATAAAAGCCTGCTCTTCATGTAGTTCCTTGAATAAACAACAACCTTATCTTTCTACAAATTTATACCCATAGGATGAGACTAGGAAAATGAAGGTTTTTCATCACTGGGATTTCAATGAAATTCTATAGATAGTTTTTTCGCGAACTTCAGACAGATGCCCCGCCTGAAAAACGGCCAGGCGGGAACAGGTCCGGCAAGGTGCGCCCAGGCAGATCCAGCAAGTCCCTAACTCGGATACTCCCAGGGCTTTCGATACTCCCTACTCATCATCTTCTTTGCCTCCTCATCTCCAATAATCATTTGCTTTTCTCCATCCCAATTTACACTTCTTCCCAGCTTATACGACATGATGGCCAGTAAGCTCATATTGGTGGCATAGTGGGAATTGTCGATATCTGCGACTGGTATTTTGTTTGCTGCAATAGATTTTACAAAATCATCCCAAAGCTCCAGGATATTTTGTTGATCGGGCAAATGCAATTTGGGATCCATGTGTACATCCTGTGCCCCTTTGGTGCTTGGATAGAAAGTCCATCCATCCAGCCAACCCATGTGGAATGTACCCTTAGTTCCATAGAAATAAACACCAATGTTATGCTTTTCGCTTTTACTGCCTCCAATTCTCCGGTGCTCCCATTGAGCTGTGAATGACTCGAACTCAAATGTTGCTGTTTGCCAATCGGGAGCATTGGCCAAACTGTTTTCATTGAATACTCCACCCGTAGAATATATGGTTTTCGGATGCTTCTCTTCAGACCACCAAAGGATTTGATCCATCCAGTGAACTCCCCAATCGGCACACATACCATTGGAATAGTCGAGGTAGTTTCTAAAACCTTTTGGATGAATGCCGGGATTGTAATTATGCTTTGGCGCCGGGCCACACCACATATCCCAATCCAATCCATTTGGAGGAGAGGCATCGGGTTTTGATCTGGGTTCGCTATAGTTATAATCTACAAAAGCTTTTACCATTTTTATCTCTCCTACCTTTCCTGATTGTAAAAAATCCATACCTGCAATATTGTGAGGTGAAATATGCCTGTGCAATCCTACCTGTACAACACCACCATATTTATGTTGGGCAGCAACAATTGCTTTTCCTTCATTAACTGTATGGGCAATGGGTTTTTCAAGATAAACATGGCATCCTGCTTGAAGGGCTAAAATCGCGGGTAGTGCATGCCAATGGTCAGGCGTAGCAACAATGACAATCTCAGGCTTTTCATTTTCAAAAATGTCTCTGTAGTCTTTATAAAGTTTTGGAACCGACCCGGTTAATTCTTTAACCTTTTTAACTGCAATATCCAATTGATCCTGATCTACATCACATATGGCTACTACTTTACAAGTTCCTGATGAAATTGCAGTTGATAGAATATTCATTCCCCACCATCCTGCGCCAATGAGAGCTACTGTATAAACCTTATGTTTTTTGGCCAGGATTATATTTGGAAATGCGGTTGTGGTGATACCACCAAGGGCGCTTTTTATTATAAAATCTCGTCTTTGCATATTCTATTTATTTGAAAGCAGTAAAACCTGGCTGTCACAGCATAAGATGTTTGCAAACTGCTTCCCTCACTTTTCCCTTTCAGCTTTCAGTTTTTTTCCTTTTTTTTTAGCTCCAAGTCCTATCCCAACTTTGATCCTTATCCCAATCCGGTGTTGGCGCAAAGTATTTTTCACCTTCACGCAAATGCTCTTTGATTACGTCCTCATTCAAATCAACCCCAAGCCCAGGCGTTTCAGGTACGTTCACGAAGCCATCTTTTACTATGGGTTTATCAATACTTTTAACCAAATCTTCCCACCAGGGTGTATCGACATCATGGTGCTCAAGTGCTACAAAATTTTCAGTTGCTGCGGCGCTGTGCACATTGGCCATAAACGAAATTGGCGTCCCTGCAAAATGCAATGCCATAGCAATACCATGCTCTTGGGCATAATCTCCAATTTTCTTAGTTTCTAATATCCCACCTGCCGAAGCCAAATCCGGATGCACCATATCAACAGCTTTTTTGTCTATCAATTTGA
>CAYREN010000671.1:0-2493 GCA_964423255.1 uncultured Roseivirgaceae bacterium
CCAAAGTATTTGCGAACAATACTGTTAATCTCACCATACAAGGGGTGCGACTGGTTTACAGAAAATACTTTCTTATTTCCCATCACCTCTGTTTTCAGCATATTGGCCTCTTCAAAACGATTGAGCTCCAGTCGAATGGCATTGCTGGAATCACCAAACTCATGCTCTAAACCTCTCAAATAAGCTGAATTCCCAGGATTAAGGAAAAATTTCAGCAATAGCTTGATGCGGGTTTTGGAAGTAATAAGGGTATTAATCACAATAGAATAGGACTGTGAAATAACGAATATATACAGCTTCGCCACATCAGTCCCACTAATTAAATAATAGAATGAGTAAATAAATTACTCAAAGAAAGAAAAAACATAAACCTATAACAAGAAATTTGAGATAAATTTTAGACCCTACTCTATAAATTTATTTGCAAAGTCATGTGTTAGCTATATAAAAAGACACTTTTATAAATTATGGGAATAATAAATGGTATAAAAAAAAGCACTTTTAATTACGGTTCATCACTTTTCATCAAAACCTTTACCATTGCCATTTTGGATATCAAATATTTTCTGGATGTGTCTTCCTGTCGGCACAGTACTCTTGTACGTCGAAGATTTAGTTTGGTGTAAACCCGATTGTTGAATTCAAAAATATCTCCCTCATCAAGATCTGCCAACGTGGTTTGGTCTTCTTGATGCTCATCAAATTTTCTTAGAATTTGCACCAATATCCCATCGGCATAGGTTGAGGCCTTTGGCTTTTGCATATGTTTTTTTAGAGGCAACAATATTTCAATTGGAAATATCAGATCAGTCAACACCGGCTCTATCAATTCTTTAAAATTTGATCGCCATTCTTTTCCATGTGCTTGGGTTTTTCTGCCAAATCGCTCGGTAGTTATCAAATGGGCAACTTCATGAATGTATGTGATCAGAAAAGAAAATGGATTTAAATCAAAATTGACACTTATGGAATGCGAGCCATTCCTATGGTCGTACCTATAATCTCCGAGTTTGGTATTCCTCTTTTTAGAAACTTTAAAATTAAATGGAATGGCTGTCCACAGGTCAAGGCAATAGTGCACTGCATTTTCCGGGACATGTGCAATCAGAATTTGATAAAGCTTCTTCTTGTCTTTGTCCACCTGTTATTTATCTCTAAAAACAAGTTTGATAGGTACTCCAATAAATCCGTAATTTTCACGCATCCGGTTTTCAAGGTATCTCACATATGGGTTTTTAATATACTTTGGGAAGTTGCAAAAAAATGCAAATACCGGCGTCTTAGTTGGTAGCTGTGTAATGTATTTTATTTTCACGTGCTTGCCTTTATATGCAGGTGGTTTAAATCTTGCGATTTCCTTAAGCATGATATTATTCAGTGAGGAAGTTGACACCCTTTTATTTCTATCATCATACACATTAATGGCTGTTTCAATGGCTTTGAATACACGCTGCTTAGTAATCACAGATGTGAATATTATTGGAATATAACTCAATGTTCCCAACCGTTCTTCAATCTCCTTTTTAAATTTATCAGCCGTAGTCTGGTCTTTTTCAATCAAATCCCATTTATTCACCATCAACACAATGCCCTTTCGATATTTTACTGCAAGACTGATCAGGCTCATATCCTGAGATTCCAGACCATTTTGTGCATCTATCATCACTATGGAAATATCACTATTTTGAAGCGAACGAATAGATCTGATAACAGAATAAAACTCGATGTCTTCCTTTACTTTGGCTTTTTTCCTTACTCCGGCAGTATCGATAAGTAGAAAATCTTTGCCAAACATATTGTACCTCGTATTTATCGAATCTCTGGTTGTACCTGCAATATCAGTCACTATGCTTCGCTCCTGGCCAATGAGCACATTTACAAAGGAAGACTTGCCGACATTCGGTCGACCCATGATGGCAATTTTTGGCAAGCCTTCTTCTTTATTTTCATCATCATCCTGAAAGTGTTTTACCACTTCATCTAACAACTCCCCTGTTCCGGAGCCTGTTGCTGAAGATATTGGATAAACCTCTCCAAAACCCAAGGCATAAAATTCTACTGCATTTTGAGCCTTCTCTGTCGAATCCGCTTTATTCCCAACAACCAATACGGGCTTATTTACTGTGCGTACTATGTTGGCAAAATCTTTATCAAGATCTGTAAGCCCAGCAATACAATCTGCCATAAAGACAATTACTGTAGCTTCCTTTAAGGCTTGCATCACCTGATTTCGAATGGCTTCTTCAAAAACATCCTCAGAGCCATGGACATATCCGCCAGTATCAATTACTGTAAATCCCTTACCTATCCACTCCGCAAACCCATAATGCCTGTCGCGTGTAACGCCACTTTCATCATCCATTATTGCATCTCTGCGCTCCACCAATCGATTAAAAAGTGTCGATTTTCCCACATTTGGCCTTCCTACAATCGCAACAATATTTGCCATGCTTTCAATTCAGTTTTTTTTTAGAATGCAAAAATAGAAAGAAA
>CAYREN010000672.1:0-2479 GCA_964423255.1 uncultured Roseivirgaceae bacterium
AGGGGCTAATGGAGCAGGTAAAACAACTTTGATCTCGTTGATCTCCGGCTTGATATCACCCTTGAAAGGCAGCGTTAAGATCAACAATAAAGGTTATAAAAATAACCGGATGGCTATTTTACAAGATTTGTCCGTGGTTCCTCAGGAGTATGCTTTTTATTCACAACTCACCGCATATGAAAATTTGAATTTTTTCAGTCGATTTTACCCCGCAATCGAAAGTCCAAGAAAGGCCATCGCAAAAGCAATTGAACTCACTGGTTTAGGGGCGTACCAACATCACCAGGCAAAAACGTACTCTGGTGGTTTAAAACGTAGATTAAACTTGGCCATCGGTTTACTGAATAAACCCACCCTGTTAATGTTGGACGAACCTACCGTAGGCATAGATCCGCATTCAAGGAGCTTTATATTACAGACCATAAAATCTCTGAACGAACAAGGGACAACGATTCTCTATACCAGCCACTACATGGATGAGATTCAGAAATTGTGTGATCACATAACGATTATGGACAAGGGGAAATTAATTGCATCCGGGTCACTTGATGAACTTCTCCAGTCAGCCTCTATTATTAGAGTTCACACCATCGAAGAGATAAATTTTAAAACACTTAACCAACCAGCACATGACTTCATTTACAAACATAGGTTGATTTTAAAGGGCAATACAATATCAGGCTCAATCACATCACAAAATGATATCACACAACTTGTGCAGCTATTATCAGACAACAATATCGAAATAGAAGATATTCAATACGGACGAAAAACTCTGGAATCCTTGTTCTTTGACTCAACACAGACTGAGCCAATAAAATAGTAGCATGTTATTTTCCATTATAAAAAAAGAGTTTTTACTCGTTGGTAGAGATATACATGCCCTCGCAGTCCTGTTTTTAATGCCAATGGCATTCATATTTATCATGTCACTGAGTTTGCAAAATACTTTTAATAATAATAGTAGCCAGATGATTAAAGTTGGATTCATATTTGATAACCCGAATGATAAATTAACTGACGCAGGTAAATACTTACTTGCACAGTCAGCACTGGAAACCGTCATGTACACACCAGGCACCAAGATCAAAGAAACGATAACCAGGGACAGGCTATCAGCGATAGTTCGAATCCCTGAAGGATATATCCTGCAACTGACTGGATCGTCATTTACAGATAAAAGCGATGAGCTGCTACAGCTCTATTATTCACCAACCGCGCCCCAATATTTACGCAACCTGATTTACCTACTGATAAACCAAAAACCCGTAGCAATTCAGCTGAATAACATGCTACGTGGTAAAATCTCCGCTGCTGAACAGGAAAGATTTAGCCATTTGAAATTCATCAATGAAAATGCACTTTACAAGAACAGGGCGAAACAACCTAGTTCGGTAGAGCAAACTGTTCCAGCATGGCTAATATTTTCTATGTTTTTTGTACTCATTCCGATATCAACAACCTTTATTCTCGAGAAACAATTTGGCACATTGCAGCGCCTAAAAACTATGCCGATACCCTCTAGCTACATTTTAATTGGAAAATTTATCCCATATATGTGTATAAATATATTCCAGGCTCTACTAATGTTTCTGGTTGGCATCTACGCACTACCACTCATAGGTGGGGAGGGAATAACATTGGGCGCGAATGCATGGCTTTTGCTGCCCATGACCTTTTCTGTCAGCATCATGGCAATCAGTTTTGCGCTATTTATCGCAACGGTAGTCAAAACTACGGAACAGGCAACCACTATTGGTGGTCTCGGTAACATTATATTAGCGGCTATCGGCGGCATTATGGTTCCAACCTTTGTGATGCCTGAAATGATGCAATTATTAGCGCAACTGTCGCCCATGAATTGGGGACTGGAGGGTTTTTTGGAAATTATTTTGAGAGAAGGAGATTTTTCAAGTATTGCCCCTTTTATGATCAAACTACTTATTTGTGCAGTGCTGTTTTTTAATCTGGCACTGTTAACCTATAGACGTACGGGCTATCAAAAATAATCCCCGCCGCAGGCAAGTTGCCCGACAATTCATTATCTTCTTTTGGTATAGATAGCCACGAAAAGCCGGACAAGGAGAGGTGCGAGGGCATGTATCCAATCATACAAGAATCAATCCTGGTTATTCCCACCAAGTATAGAGGATTTGATTCCAGAGGATCATATCTGCTTTTTGGTCGAAAGCTTGATAGACCATATCGATTCAGTAACTTCCGGTTAGAGATTTGCAGGGATTAAGGATTGAACTATTCAATAAAAACAGTGTGTTAAGTCATTATTTTCTTGACTTTTTCGGTTTGGCGGGCCGCGAAGTCTTCGTATATCCCCTCTAACCAGAAGGAGTTACGGAAATGACGCAGTCGATAAAATGGATCAACAAATACAAAGCCCCTTCATTTCTAAAACGATAGAAACCTCTCTTAAAAATTCTCTCGAACTTATCTCTGATAAAATCGAGAGGCAACAGGTCGC
>CAYREN010000673.1:0-2474 GCA_964423255.1 uncultured Roseivirgaceae bacterium
GCCTGTTTCTGCAAAACAAGTCCCAGTAACAAGCCCTACATATCCACTTCCAACTACTGCTATTTTCATATAATTTAAGAATTTGGTGCAAAAATAATCCGAATATTTATCTGAAAGTAATTAATTGAAAATCTTTTATTACAACAATTATAAGTAATTGGTTTAAATTAGCGAACGAAATAGGTAAAGATGAGTTAAAATAAAGATAATCAAGTAGATATAAAATGAGTAATAGCGAAAATATTAAAATGATAAAATCTTCTGTTAAAGATTTTGGAAAGAAATTTATAGAACCCAAAAGAAGATATTGGGATGATGAACAAGTTTTTCCTAGAGAGATCTTTACGAAACTAGGAGAGATGGGCTTAATGGGAGTTTTAGTGCCTGAAGAATTCGGAGGTGCAGGCTTAGGATACCATGAATGTGTAGCTGTTATTGAAGAACTTTCGGTTTGGGATCCATCCGTTGGTTTGTCACTTGCCGCACATAACTCACTTTGTGTAAACCATATTTTAACATTTGGGAATGAGGACCAAAAAATGAAGTGGCTACCCAAATTGGCAGCAGGCGAATGGATTGGTGCTTGGGGACTAACAGAACCCAATACTGGAAGCGATGCAGGAAATATGATGACAACCGCAGTTAAAGATGGAGATAACTGGGTTCTTAATGGATCTAAAAATTTCATCACGCACGGTAATTCAGGAGATGTGATGGTGGTAATGACTCGCACAGGAGACATTGGTGATAAAAAAGCGATGACTGCTTTTGTGGTTGAGAGAAGTAATCCTGGATTGAAAGCTGGTAGGAAAGAAGATAAGTTAGGGATGCGTGCTTCTGAAACAACAGAAGTGATATTGGATAACTGTATTGTTTCATCTGATGCAATATTGGGAGAGATTGGAGATGGTTTTGTGCAAGCATTAAAAGTTTTAGATGGTGGAAGAATATCAATTGCGGCTTTAGGATTAGGAATAGCAGAAGGAGCGCTTAGAGAGTCGATTAAGTATTCAAAAGAAAGGCATCAGTTCGGGAAGGCTATTGCTAGCTTCCAAGGAATCTCTTTTAAATTGGCAGAAATGGCAACGAAAGTAGAAGCCGCTCGTCAACTTATAAAAAATGCTGCAGAACTAAAAAATAATCATTTGCCAATGACCAAGGAATCGGCAATGGCCAAATTTTATTCTTCAGAAATTGCTGTGGAAGTAGCTACCGATGCGGTACAAATTTTTGGTGGGTATGGATACACCAAAGATTACCCTGTAGAAAAGTATTTCAGAGACTCTAAGCTATGCACCATTGGAGAAGGAACGAGTGAAATCCAGAAATTAGTAATTTCTAAGCTTTTGTTAGAAGAATGATTTTGAATTAAATTATTAGCTTCCTATATTTGCGCTCCAATTTGGAAATAAACGTATAGTTATTGCTATGATTATTATAAATGTAAAAGAAAACGAGTCAATTGACAGAGCTCTAAAAAGATTCAAGAAAAAGTTTGAAAAAACTGGTGTACTTCGTGAATTGAGATCTAGAACTGCTTTTGAAAAGCCATCTATTACGAATAGAACTATGAAACTTAAGGCTGCTTACAAACAAAAAATGTTTGCAAAAGATAATTACTAATCTTTTCCTTAAAGTCATCTTTAATTATTAAGTTAGTAGTGCGAGTCGATTGAACCGTGTTACTGACTTAATGATAAATTCCTTCCTGAAATATATTGAATTTGAGAAACGATACAGTGTTCATACTGTAGTTTCTTATAAGAACGATTTAGATCAATTTAGTATATTTTTATCATCTCTCGACTCTGATTTAAAGCTAGAGTCGGTCTCCTATCAACATATTCGGTCTTGGATTATTAATTTAGTAGAAGACAAAATAGCCCCTTCTTCTGTGAACAGGAAAATGGCTTCTATTCGTAGCTATTATAAGTTTTTGTTACGATCTAGTATTATAACAAAAGATCCATCGCTCCAATTAAAAGCACTTCGAACTCCCAAAAGACTACCTCAATTTGCACAAGAACATGAGATGCAAAATCTATTTGAGATGGTTGAGTTTGGGGAAGATTTTGAAGGTGTTCGTGATAGGTTATTATTAGAATTACTCTATGCTACTGGTATGCGCAGGGCAGAGCTTATTGGTCTCAAAACCACAGCAGTAAATATTGGGAAAAGGCTAATAAAGGTACTGGGAAAACGCAACAAGGAAAGAGTAATTCCGTTAACAATAGAAGTAGCAAACCTAGTTCAAAAGTATTTGCACCTAAGAGAAGTTGAGCATATGAGTGAAGCAAATGATTTTTTACTTTTGACAAATAAAGGGCAACCTTTATACGAAGCTTTTGTGTATCGAAAAGTAAAAAAATATCTTGGAGCTACTACTTCACTAGAGAAAAATAGCCCTCATATTTTACGGCATACTTTTGCTACACACTTATTAAATAATGGAGCAGATTTGAATGCAGTTAAAG
>CAYREN010000674.1:0-2470 GCA_964423255.1 uncultured Roseivirgaceae bacterium
AAATAGTATCTCTGATAATCTCTTCTCCTATTTGCTTAGTATTTCCATAAGGTGATTCCGCTGGCAAAATTGGCGACTTTTCTGTTACTGGTAGTTTTACTGGTTGACCATACACCGTACAAGAGGATGAAAATACAATATTTGGAATATCATATTTCCTCATCAACTCAAGCATATTTGTAAGTGATTGCAGGTTGTTTCTATAGTAAAGCAATGGGTTGGTAACGGATTCACCCACGGCTTTTGATGCAGCAAAATGAATGACCGCTTTAATATCCTGATGACGGTTAAAAAAATCATCAAGTTGATTGAAATCACAAAGATCAAACTTTTCAAAGTTTGGCTTTATTCCAGAAATTTTTTCAATACCTTCCAGCACGTCTTCCCTGGAGTTGGAAAGGTTGTCAACTATTACGACTTCATATCCACTATTTATAAGCTCGACAGTAGTATGAGATCCAATATATCCTGTTCCGCCTGTCACTAATATTTTGTGTTTCATTGCTCAGTTTTTAATTTTATCACAAATAAAAAGCTCACATACCATTAAAACCAATTATTATGCTATTACCTCATCAAACCTTAAAAAAGGTAATGTTGTAAATCAATATTAAAATGACAGAAAATACCAATATATGACAAGCTGTCAGCAAGAAGCAAAAGAATTAAAGCAAAATTCTATTGGAATGAAATTTGTCATTAGTGCGGCATTTGAAGTTTGAATATAAAAAGATAAAATAATGCAAGAAAAAGGAACAATTTCGATCAACACCGAAAACATCTTTCCAATTATAAAAAAGTTTCTCTATTCAGATCACGAGATCTTTTTAAGGGAGCTTGTGTCCAATGCCGTTGATGCATCACAAAAATTACAACGATTGGCCTCCATCGGAGAATTTAAAGGAGAGTTAGGAGAACAAAATGTAGAAATCAAGGTCAATAAAAAAGCCAAAACTATTACCATCAGTGACAATGGAATTGGGATGACTGCTGATGAAATCAAAAAATACATCAATCAAATTGCCTTCTCTGGTGCAACTGAATTTATCGAAAAGTATAAAGACAAAGGTGATGAATCTCAAATCATTGGTATGTTTGGTCTTGGATTTTACTCAGCTTTTATGGTTTCGGAAAATGTAGAGATCATTACCAAGTCGTATCAGGAGGGTGCTGAGCCAACCAAATGGAATTGCGATGGAAGTACAGAATTTGAAATCTCCAAAGGAAAAAGAAAAGAAATAGGAACAGACGTTATTCTGCATATCGACAATGACAATCTTGATTTTCTCGAAGACCATAAAATTAGAGAGATTCTTACCAAGTATTGCAAATTTCTACCAGTTCCAATTGTATTTGGAGAAAAAGAAGAAACACTTAAAGATGAAAAAGGCGAAGTAATTAAGGATAAAAAAGATAAGCCAAAAACTAAAAAAGTACCGGATATAATCAATAACCCTTCACCAATATGGACAAAATCACCAAGTGAATTGAAGGATGAAGATTATTTGTCATTTTATAAAGAGCTTTATCCATTTTCGGAAGATCCGCTTTTCTGGATTCATCTCAATGTTGATTACCCTTTTAATCTAACTGGTATTTTGTATTTCCCAAAAATCAAAAATGATTTTGAAATCAGTAAAAACAAAATACAACTTTTCTCCAAGCAGGTGTTTATTACTGACGAAGTAAAAGATATTGTGCCGGAATTTTTGATGATGTTACACGGTGTCCTCGACTCACCGGATATTCCGCTTAACGTTTCGAGAAGTTATTTGCAAGCTGATGGAAATGTGAAAAAAATCAATGGTCACATCACCAAGAAGGTTGCTGATAAGCTTGGAGAGTTATTCAAAAAGGACAGACCTGCATTTGAAACTAAGTGGGAGAGCCTGAACTTATTTGTAAAATATGGCATTATTGCTGATGAGAAATTCTTTGATAAAGCCAAGAACTTTACACTTTTAGAAAATGTGGAAGGGAAGTTTTTCACATTGGAAGAGTATAAAAAACACATTGAAGCCATTCAAAAGGATAAGGACGATAGTGTTGTTCATATTTATACCTCTGATCCTAATCAGCAGGATACATATATACAATCTGCAAAAAACAAAGCATACGATGTTCTTAAATTAGACGGCCCACTCGATAATCATTTCATCAATTCGATGGAACAGAAAATCGAGAAAACGAAATGGAAAAGGGTAGATGCTGATATTGTTGACAAATTGGTCGAAAAAGACGATAAGAGTGAAAGCGTGCTTTCTAAAGATGATGAAGAAAAAGTTAAAAAAATATTCGAGGAAGTCATTAACGACAAAAACTACACTGTTCAATTGGAATCTTTGGCACCGGACGAACTCCCTGTAACCTTAATTCTTCCTGAGTTTATGAGAAGAATGAAGGATATGCAAAAGATGGGTGGCGGCTCACCATACATGATGATGGGAGATATGCCAGATCAATTCAATGC
>CAYREN010000675.1:0-2470 GCA_964423255.1 uncultured Roseivirgaceae bacterium
TAGCCTGGTAAGCCGATATTGGACAAATACCATTCCCGACGCTCAAGCATAATATCACCTGGCTCCAGTAATGCATGTATCTTTTTTATTTGTTGCTGGGTAATAAGAGAGCGCTTTGCCCTAATAATCTTAACATCCCCCATCCATTCTGAAACTTCTTTTTGCACTGGAAACCAGATAGTGAACCCTGTATCCCGTACGATTCTCAGCGCATTTTTAAAAGTCTGTTTGCTACCAACGCCTCTACCTGCACGCCAGATAAATTTAATATCTTCATCCATCCCCTTTGCTAGTTTGAGTTCAATATCTTTACCATAATAATGGTACAAAGTATTGAGACGTACAAATTCTGCTCCACGAAACACATTTAAGTAATGAAATTTAACTTTTTTATAGAGATTTTTTTGTAAACCAAGTTCAGGCACCTGTTGATTTAAAAGGATATGCATGGCTGAATGGTTTTCCAGAAAATCGATGAAGGCCATGGCATAGTGATATCGAGCAAGAAAGGCCGCATAACTGATGCGAAATGCCTGTTGTTTTTGTATCTCGTCAGTCTGTTTGTAGATATCTTCAAACTTTTTACCTACCTTATCCAATACCATCAGTCGATCCATAAACGTTTGCCAGGTACGCCATACTATTTCCCGTTGTTCACGATTTAGAAATTGATTTTTTTCGGCACGTTTAGTGGGGAATAAGTCAGTTCTTGATTTGGCGTAAGAAACGATATCTTGTAGTGACTGACGTGCATTAAACACGATTTCTGTGGCTGACTGTAAATCATAATCAGGAGTATTGATTACTTTTGCATGACACGAAACTGTACTCAATAGGATAAAAAATATAAATATTTTCAAAATTAAACCTCCTAATCCTATTGTGGTTTTTCAATCCAACTATCTCTAAAACGAAATTTTGGGGGTTCCCACGGTATTTGTCTCGGTGTTACTATAGTTGACAAGAACAATTTTGGAATGAAAATTAAATAATTTGTACATTTTGGCACAGAATTATTGTTCGTATTCAAGGTGTAGAAACAGGTGTATATCAAGCTGCGTAACAGTTTCTGTGATGCAGAAAACGGACAAAAAGACAAGCTAAAATGTACACGTTATTTAAGTTTCATTCCTTATCTTTGATAACTTAAATCCAAGTAGTTATATATTTTCTGTACGGAGAACAATCTGTTTTCCTTTTTTATTTAAGATTAAAGTAAGTATGTTTATTTGTGTAGATTTTGATGGAACCGTTGTCGATCATAAGTTTCCAAAAATGGGTGAACCCGTACCACATGCAATTAAATGGTTAAAAACATTTAATCAGCAGGGTGCAAATTTAATCCTTTTTACCATGCGATCAGATGGAAAAAAGTATGGGTCAGTTTTGACAGACGCTGTTAATTATCTTGAAGATAACGGTATTATTTTATATGCGGTCAATGAAAACCCTTCCCAATTAAGCTGGACAACTAGCCCCAAGGCCTATGGGCACTTTTATATTGATGATTCTGCAGTGGGCTGCCCTTTAATCCATCCTGAAGGATTTAACAGACCTTGTGTAGATTGGGAGAAAGTGGGTAATTTTATTGATAATGCTGCTGTCACTTTATTGCTTTAGGAATAATCAGGAAAGGGTCGTCCTAGGCTGCCGAAGTAGGTTTTTCTAAAAGTATTGTATTGGATTAATAAATAATAATACTTTTCCAAGAAAAAAATAGCTAATGACTATAAAGTAATTATTAGAGATGGACGAAGAAGATCTGCCTATCCTGTCCCAGGAGCAGATATAGGTGCTAAATTTAGTGATTTTGTTGGGATTCCAGTCATTGGAGATTTATTGAATTTTTTCAATCCTTTAAGTGATATACAAGACATTATCGACCTCTTATCAAATAAGCCATGTTAATAAAAATAGAGAGATAATTTATATGGGAGCTTTTCTATATATAATAGATGACAATTTTAATAAAGAAAAGGAATATGGGTATATTAAAGATGACATATTAGATCCTATTATCAAAATATCTAAAGAAGGTGATTTTAACTGCCTATCGTGTGTGCTTGGATATGAAAATACAATTTTTAATTCGTCACAAATGGAAGAAATCAAAAAAGAGTTAAATATACTAATTTCTCACTTTCAAGATCAGAATATCAAACACAATTTAAAAAAAATAAAAGAAGCCATTGAGTTTGCTGAAAAAGATCCTCCTCTATATTTATTATTTGAAGGAGATTGATGAATATTAACCCGTAAGGCGGAACCGTAGGTTGGATGAGCGGTAGCGAAATCCGACATTTTCTTTGCTGTTGGCGATGAATGGCGGAATGCGTTCCACTTTTCCGCCCTACGTGCTGGTAAAAAAACAAATTGACGAAATAATCAATTTTGATGAATCACATCGCCTAGTTGGTAAATATTTACTCGGCCTTATTTCAACTTCTCCACAATATTTTTTAATCTGGGA
>CAYREN010000676.1:0-2458 GCA_964423255.1 uncultured Roseivirgaceae bacterium
GATTTTGTGCTAAAACCCTGGGAAAATGAGAAGCTTCTGGCTACAATCAATATTGCTTTAAAACTAAGGTCATCTTCCATTAAAATCGAAGAGCTCAAAAATCGAGAGTCGTCACTTAAAAGTGCCCTGCACAAAGACCATAAACCTTTTATTGGTTCATCACCACAAATTCAAAAGGTGATGCAAATGGTTGAAAAAGTTGCCAAAACTGATGCCAATATTCTAATCACAGGCGAAAATGGCACCGGTAAAGACCTCATTGCGCAGGAGATTCATAACAGGTCTGAAAGAGCAAATGAATTGCTGGTGATGGTAGACATGGGGGCAATTACAGCCTCATTATTTGAGAGTGAACTTTTCGGCCATAAAAAAGGTGCATTCACCGATGCAAGAGAAGATCGGGTTGGGAAGTTTTCTCTTGCTAACAAGGGTACATTATTTCTTGACGAGATCGGTAATATTCCAATGACACTTCAATCTAAGTTGTTGACTGTTTTACAAAACAGAACTGTGATCGCCGTTGGTTCTAATAAACTTATCCCCATCGACATACGTCTTATCAGTGCTACAAACAGCCATATTGAAAAGGAGGTTGCCGAACAAAGATTTAGGGAAGATTTGCTGTATCGATTAAATACCATCAGAATTGAGTTGCCACCACTCCGTGAACGAGGTGAAGATATTGAACTTCTTGCTACATTCTTTTTGCAGATATATCAGAAAAAGTACAAAAAAAGTAAATTGAAATTGAGCATTCAGTCCATTAAAAAGTTGATGAATTATCCATGGCCCGGCAATGTGCGGGAATTAGAACATACCATTGAAAAGGCAGTTATTTTATCGGAAGGTGATGTTCTAAAACCGGAAGATTTTTCTTTGAGGAATGCTGATGTCAAGGTTAATGAAGACTTCCAAACCATCACCGAAATGGAGAAGATAATGATTGAAGATGCCATTGACAAATACAATGGAAATATGACTCAGGTTTCAGAAAAACTGGGCATCACCCGGCAAACCTTGTACAACAAAATAAAGCGATATGGTATCTAAATATCTGAATATTGCCATTTTATCCAGGCTGATCTTGTTGATTATTTTTTCGATAGCCACTGCCTGGTTTTTTATCAACGAAAATTGGATCGAACTTTCAATTTGTGTTGCTGGTCTTATCATTGTATTCATTAATATCATCAGATATTTTAACAGCCTTAATCGTAAACTGACCTATTTTTTTGAGGCGGTAAGTAATGAAGACAGCACACTGCATTTTCCGGAAAACGTAGAAACTGATTCAGTGCTGAAGTTAAATAAAAGCTTTAATCAGGTAAATAGTTTGATTTCTGATATTAAAATAAAGAATGAGCAACGTGAGCGATTTTTTATGGAGTTTATGAGAAATTCTTCTACAGGACTTATGGCTATTGATGACAAAGGATATATTGAAATAGCAAATGCAGCAGCGCTTAAATTATTGAACACAAAATTTATTGTAAATATAATTCGGTTAAAACAGATCAATAAAGATCTATTTCACGCAATCAAATCTGTAAAGCATAACCAATCTACGACCATAAAAATTCTAATAGCAAATGAATTTCACGATGTGCTTATTCGCATGGTCAGTATTGTATTTGGCGATAAAGTTTACAAGCTGTATTCTTTGGATGACATCAAGGCCGAACTCGATGCCAAGGAGATGGAAACCTGGCAAAAGCTAATCAGAATTTTAACCCATGAAATCATGAATTCTATAGCTCCGGTATCTTCCATTAGCGATACCATGCTTAGATATTTCAAGCAAAATGAGGTAGTTTCTTCCAACGAATTGGAAAATATAAAACAGGGCTTAGATGTAATTAATGAACGCAGCAAAGGTTTGATGCACTTTGTAGATAATTATAGAAAGTTGACCAAAATCCCAAAGCCTGTATTTGAAAAAATAGTCATTGATGACTGGTTTGAGTCTATTAAAATTTTATTTGCTGAAAGAGCTTTAAATGAAGTTATAAATTTAAATATCAGAAATGATTTTGAAGGAAAGTCATTTTTAGGTGATCAAAAAATTCTCACTCAGGTAGTGATCAATTTGCTCAACAATGCTGCTGATGCGTTAAAAAAAGTTTCCAATAAAAAACTTAGTATTCGTATTTCTGGTTCTCAACAGAAAGGTACTATAATAAAATTCATCGATAATGGTCCTGGAATTTCAGAAGAATATCTTGATCAGATATTTATTCCATTCTTTACTACAAAGGAAAATGGTTCGGGTATTGGCCTTAGTCTATCACGACAAATAATGACAGTGCATGGAGGTCAACTTATTGCGAGCTCTGTTCCAGGCAAAGAGACGGTATTTGAAATGAGAATATAGAAAAAGACCCCAAATTACAAAGCTTTTACTTTTGTCAGCTATCTCGTCTTGCAGGACTACTTGCTACCTCGTCTTACCGGACCTGTT
>CAYREN010000677.1:0-2454 GCA_964423255.1 uncultured Roseivirgaceae bacterium
AATATTTTGTAGTTGATGCCATCATATCCATATGACTTTCTTGAATGAATTGATAATGATTTTTGTTTGTTGCCCCTGCTATAATTACCAAATATCTTAATACCGGCATCGATTTGAAAAGCAAGGATTCCATCGGTTTCATACATGGCAATGTTGGCCGGGCGCTCCCAATCTTGCCAAAAATTAGCTCCTTTATAAGGAAATTTTGTAGAAGCATTTTTTCCTTTCACATATATACCATAGTCCTCGTCCCAAAGATTTTCAGGGTTGGTATTTATGAAGATTATCGGCAGATCATGCGCCTTGTTGAGTATATAATTGTTAGTTATGATTTTTCCGGGAAGATAGTTTGACTTTAAAACTCTGGCTCTTATCGTTGTAGATTGCGGTAGTTCTATGGGCTTTTTGTATAGTGAATCATCTTTGTTGGGTTCACTACCATCTATGGTATAAAATATACTATCTGTAGAATTGATACTGGTCAATGCAACACTTAAATTACCCTGATAAATACCACCCGTTTCAGAAAACTGTACTTCTTCAAGTGGGGCCGCTGCATACCCTTTTGAGGTATTGGAAAGACCCGGAGTCGGAATATCAAAAAATACCCATGCCGGACTTCCATCGGGTTTTCTGCCTTTAGAGATGTCAGAACCAATATTGGAAGTAAATACTGAATCTAATTGTTCTCCTGAAGGAGTGCTCAAAATAATATTTTCTCCTTTGGACGAAATTTTAAAATTTGTATGCAATCCTACGGATCTTAAATTTATTAATGGAGAAATGCTGACTTCATAATTCGGTTTTATCAATTTACCTATGGAAAAAATGGGTATTGCAGTCATATCTGATGAGGACAAACTGTGATTGTGTATCTGGATTGCGAGGATGTTTTCTCCCTCAAGCAAGTAATTATTTACTGATTTAATCAAAAACTCGTCCGGTTGACCTCCCTGATATAACCTTGCCTCATGATCATAATTATTGGCTGTTTCATCAAACGCAGGAGGTGTACCAGCATTTCCAATATTTGATCTTGCAATTTCTACCCCATTGAGATAGGCAACAAATGCATCATCGAAATCAATATGAAGGTATGCTTGCTCAATTTCATCTTTGTTGGTTATTGAAAAGGATTTTCTAATAAATATTGAAATGGCAGGTGCAATAATGGTAGAATCATCGCCATCTCCATAGCCAAAACCACTTTTCCCTGTCAGCCAACTAGTATCATCAAACCCTGTGCTTTTCCATGATTCACTTAATGCCGCAGTTGGAACTATATAATTCCACTCATTGGCAATATCAATGATTGTTTCCCAATGGAGAATTGGCTCTTTTAGATCGAGGCCAGATGCATGAACCAACAAATGCTCTTGTGGTGGTAAAGTAACAGATGGAAAGGTCCATTTCAGAGGCAAACTATCTGCATCGGAAAGTCCGTAATCCTGTAAATTAATTGAAGAGGGGCCGTTATTGTAAATCTCAATCCAATCAGGAGTATCACCAGTATGGTCATACAATGTGTTTATATTCGAGGACTGGACTTCATTTATTTTTAAATTTTGAGATTGGGATACAATGCTATTTAACCAGACTAATAAAAATAAAAAAATACTTTTTTTCAGCTTACAAAAAATCAACTTCACAACAATGAAAATTAAGTGCAATAAAAAAAATTAAAACTTTTTAAAAACGGATTCAGGTATAGATAGTGGAACATCAATGTTTGTAATCTTTCTCTCCCCTCTAATGCTTGCAAGTAAAATAGAATTGTATTTCTCATACCCTTCCCAGGATGTAATAAAATTTGGTTCCACCAAATTACTGTCTCTATAAAACGCCCATTGCTTGATGAGATTGTCTTTTTTATCTACCCATACATGATATTTGTTTTGTGGTGTATCTCCAACATTTTCAAAAGTGAGTTGCAGTACATCAGATGCAATACCTCCATCAGTAGATTCTTCTCCGATATAAGTTAGTGAAACACCAGAATCCTTTAGTTTGAATGGCATAAATAACCAATAGGCATCATTTATCCACATGCCCTTTCCTTTCTTTAAAAATTGCGATAGCGAGTCAGCATTTGAAATTTCCCGACCATTTGAATATACTTTTCCTGAATTGTTAAAAATATTTACCAGTATTATGGCGCTGTCAGCATTATGCATTTGTATTCTCACATCACCTTTTAGCTTGTCCCACCATAGCGTTCTGGACCCAAAAAAATTCCATTTAAAATAACGCGCATTATCCCAGCTTTTTCTTCCTCCCATTGCCCTCATTATCTTGTCGGCAATTTCAATAGCCTTGTTATCAGAGCCGTATTCATTGAATCCTTCAGCAGCCGGATTTTCATTGGCCAATTCCTTTACCACACTTACTTTTTCTTTTCCTTTTTTACTTTCACATTGGACTAGCAAGCCAAGTGCGATTAATAACACAATAAAA
>CAYREN010000678.1:0-2450 GCA_964423255.1 uncultured Roseivirgaceae bacterium
TAAAGTCAATTGTTAAAACATTTTTTACCTTTGCGCACTATTTGAAAACGAAAATATTATGCTTAGAACTCATAACTGTGGTGAATTGCGCCAAGCGGATATTAACAAAAATGTAACACTTTGTGGCTGGGTGCATAAAATAAGAGATAAGGGAGGGATGATATGGATAGATATCAGGGATAGATATGGGATAACTCAACTGGTATTTGATGAAAGTAAAACATCTAGTGAAATATTAAATATTGCCAGATCTCTAGGCAGGGAATATGTTATTCAAACTTCTGGGGTAGTTCTGATGCGATATGCAAAAAACGACAAGATTCCAACCGGAGAAATTGAAATAAATGTAGAAAAAATTGAAATCCTCAATGCTTCAAAAGTTCCTCCATTTACCATTGAAGATGAGACTGATGGAGGAGAGGAATTAAGAATGAAATATAGATATCTGGACATTCGAAGAAATCCAGTAAGAAAAAGCTTAGAACTCAGGCATAAAATGCTTCAACATACCAGAAAATATCTTGACTTACAAAGTTTCACTGAAGTAGAAACTCCTTTTTTAATCAAATCTACACCAGAAGGTGCCAGGGATTTTGTAGTCCCATCCAGGGTTAATAAAGGTGAATTTTACGCCTTGCCACAGTCACCTCAAACATTCAAGCAATTGTTAATGGTTGCTGGGTTAGACAGGTACTTTCAAATTGTAAAATGTTTTAGAGATGAAGATCTAAGAGCCGATCGTCAACCGGAATTCACACAAATTGATTGTGAAATGTCATTTATAACCAGAGATGATATTCTCAATACTTTTGAAGGACTTATAAAACATTTATTCGAAAAAGTTCTAAAGTATGACCTCGGTGACATTCAAAAAATGAGCTACGATTATGCGATGGAGTTTTATGGCAATGATAAACCTGATACGAGGTTTGAAATGCTGTTCGTTGAATTGAACGATGTAGCTAAAGGCAAAGGTTTTAAAGTATTTGATGATGCGGAGACAATTGTGGGAATTTGTGCTAAAAATTGTGCCGGATATTCCAGAAAACAACTCGATGCTCTAACAGAATTTGTAAAAATACCACAAGTTGGTGCCAAAGGCTTAGTATATGTAAAATATAATGAAGGCGGGACATTTAAATCTTCGGTAGATAAATTTTATAGTCAGGAAGATTTAAAAACTATAGCAAGCGAAGCAGATGCAAAACCTGGCGATTTATTATTGATTCTTTCTGGTGAAAAAAGTCCTACAAGAAGTGCTTTGTCTGAATTAAGATTAAAAATGGGTGCTGATCTTGGCTTAAAAGATAGCACTATTTTCAAGGCCCTTTGGGTATTGGATTTTCCTCTTTTGGAGTGGGATGATGAATCAAAAAGGTTTCATGCGATGCACCATCCCTTCACCTCGCCAAACCCAAAAGATTTAGATTTATTTGATACAAATCCTGGTGCTGTAAAGGCAAATGCTTATGATTTGGTTATAAACGGAGTAGAAATCGGAGGCGGATCAATTAGAATACACAATAAAGAATTGCAACAAAAAATGTTTAATGCCCTTGGATTCACAAAAGAAGAATCTAAAAAACAATTTGGATTTTTAATGGATGCGTTTGAGTTTGGTACGCCTCCTCATGGTGGTATTGCTTTCGGTTTTGATAGGCTTTGTGCCATGTTTGGCGGTTCGGATTCAATAAGAGATTACATAGCTTTTCCTAAAAATAACTCCGGTAGAGATGTGATGATTGATTCACCCTCTACCATTTCTATTGATCAATTAGATGAACTTGGTATTTCACTTTCTGAGTAAAAAATATGTTTATCATAAATGAAAAAGGACTTCATTACTGAAGTCCTTAAATTATCTTGTGACTAAATCTTTTAGAATTCCCAAAGATTGTGCTCATACTCAATAAGCTTATATTCCTCTTGTTGAGATTTGTATAAAGCAGATCTCTGGTCAGGAGAAATATCCTGAATCCAATCGTTTCTTGGATTTGAAACTTTTACAACTCTGGCATTAAACAATCTCAATAAGAATGCATCAGCCATATTTCTATGTTGAGCAGTATTTTGTCTATTATACCAAATAGCACGATCAGGCATACTCCTAAAAAGCTGTTCTAAATCTTTGTACCTAAACACCCCAACAGATTTTTCTATACCTGTTGCAACCTCTGCTGCGGGGATAATCATTTCAAATGACTGAATATCCCAGTATAGCCGTGATCTTACCTGATCGAATATCATGTCTTCTTTTATCCTCATGATATTTAATTGCGTAGCATCATAATACTGAATAGATGATGTAGCTTCTTCTTCTTCATCTCCCCAGCCTGAGTCACCTCCCCATCCTCCGGCATCGTCTCCAAAACCAGCATCAGCTGCACCAAAGTTGTCATCCTCATCAGTAGGGAGCATCAGGTTTTCTAAAAATTGCTCTTTAGACATTC
>CAYREN010000679.1:0-2444 GCA_964423255.1 uncultured Roseivirgaceae bacterium
TCAAAATTCGGTTCTGATAATCCGGCTAACTCTTTCAAACTGGTGAGTCGCCCGGCATGGGCTTCTAATAATTTTTCGACAGGTAAAACGGGTAATATTCCAGGAATATCAGGAGCTGGTTTTTGTATTGTTGTAGCAACCTCTTTTCTTGCCTTCCTCTTGAAAATATTAAGTCCGTCAATCATCATGCTGAATATTTAAAGTACTTAGTCATTAAATACAGATTCATTGTCCCAATAGTTTAAGTATATTTCTAAAAAAATTGTCTTTCCGCAGTTTGTCAATAAAATTTCTGAGAAAAGTGTGAGTGATTGTAGTGCATACTTTAGTCCAAATCCAAATATTCAGCCTTCTTTTGCAATGCTGTAATATTATTGCTTTCACTAATATGGAATTTATGAGTCACGTCCAGAAAAACAATACTCTAAATTGGGCTTTACACCCAAAAGACAGCATTTTCTTATAATAGCTTCTAAGCAGCATGTACACGAACATCTTTTGTTCAATCATTACTTAAAAATTCAATTAATGACAACATCCGGTTGCTCCTCCAAAAGAGTTGTTTTATTAAGAGGTTGAGAAGATTCGATTTTGAAAATCATCATTCTCAAGCGGTAAGATTATTTTCAGTCAGATATTGAATGCCTATAGTCGGCCAAATATAGACAGTCAAAATACAGTTTGTTTAATGCAATTCAGCATCAAAATCAAGAGGGCTCTTTGTCTGTTTAATCGTTCTACTTTGTATGGTATGCGTATAAATCATTGTAGTTCTAACATCGCTATGACCTAAAAGCTCTTGAATAGTCCGAATATCATAATTAGCTTGCAATAAATGACTGGCAAACGAATGACGAAAAGTGTGCGCTGTTGCTCGCTTAGTAATTCGAGCATCATTTACCGCCTTTTTAATCGCTTTTTGCACCACAGACTCATGGATATGGTAACGTTTTTTTTCTTCAGTACTTGTCAACAGGGTTAATGACTGAGCAGGAAAAAACCATTGCCAGATAAATTCTTTTGCAGCATTTTTATATTTACGATCCAGTCGATCAGGTAGAAAAACGCCAGAATATTTTTCCTTCATATCCGCTTCATGGATCACAACTACGCTTTGTAACTGCTTTTGTAATTCATCAATAATACTCTCCGGCATAGGAACCGCCCTATCTTTCTTACCCTTGCCATCATGAACGGTCAATATCCTAGTATCAAAATTTAAATCCTGAACTCGTAAATTTAAACATTCAAACAGCCGTAGTCCGCAACCATATAAAAGTTTAGCTATTAAAACAACTGGACCATCTAAATGATCAAAAATTAGCTCAATTTCTGCTCGTGATAACACAGTGGGTATATAAGGTTTACGTTTAGCCCTCACCACACCTTTAATTTCACCAATCTCTATTTTAAGTACTTGTTTGAATAAAAATAACAACGCATTAAATGCCTGATTCTGGCTAGAAGCAGAAACTTGCTTTTCAACAGCTAAATAACTTAAAAAATCGATAACATCCTTTTGAGATAACAACAGATACTCTTTACTTTTGGTAAAAGCTTGAAATCTACGTACCCATCCCCGATAAGCTTTTAAAGTTTTAGGGGAATAATGACGCATTTTTATTTCACTCACTAAATTATCAAAAACAAACACCCAGCTCTTTCCTGTGTCATCAGACTGTTGATCGAATGTGCCTTGAATTCCCTTAGAAACAGGGGAAGGCGACGTTTTATGTTCAATATTTATTAGCGTATCTGAATTAATATTTTCATTCTCATTATTCTTAGAAGCAATTTCAATATCAATAGTATTGTGGGATGAATTGTTTACAACGCATTTAATACGCTGCTTCTTGGCATCACATACTTCATAAAATAATGAAACAGCCTGAGTAGCTTGATTTTGTTGCTGTTCTGATTGACCCTTCGTCTGCAGTTTTATCAAAAACAACGGCAAACTATCCGAACTAAAAACATCATGTTGATATTTGTGACAAAAATCCCAATAAAAACGTAGCCATTTTTTATAAAAATGGCCCTCTTTTTCAGAGAGAGCTTTTTTTAATAAGGAAGTTGTGTAAAGCTGGATTAAATTATCAGGGAGTTTAAGCATGTGTATTATCCATATCTGAACATTATGATATTAATGTATGTTATCCCGTTTAGAGTTACAAGGTTTAATTGCTTTTCTTGCTAAATAATTTAAACTAGCGTATAAGATATTCAGGTCAAGATAATAACTAGTTATATGCCTTCTGCGAGGGTAATAAGCGGAAAATAAACTCATTGTGGAAAGAGCTAAAGTTGAGTGCTGTGAGGCTAATTCGACTAGAAAAAAGTAAGTTTGACGCGGTGAGCATGATTCTGTGAAAAGCAGGATTTGACGTGGAAAGTAGGACGTTGCTTTTTTCAAAATTTATCGTGGAAATCAGGAAAAAGCGAAA
>CAYREN010000680.1:0-2437 GCA_964423255.1 uncultured Roseivirgaceae bacterium
CTTTAAGTGCAGTTGATGTAGCCAAGTTGATTTTGCACAAAGCTGATAACAATCTTAATAAGCTAGCAAAATTTTCAGTGAAAGACCTTCAAAAAATAAAAGGTATTGGTGAGGCTAAAGCCATTTCCATAGTTGGTGCTTTAGAATTAGGACGAAGAAGAAAAGAATCTGATTTTATAGAAAAAGTAAAGATCACTTGTTCCAATGACATTTACCAACTGATGAAGCCGGAATTATTGGATCTTCAAAAAGAAGAATTCTGGGTCATCCTCCTAAATAGAGCAAATCATTTAATCAAAAAAGAACAGATAAGTTCGGGAGGTATTTCTGGAACAATTGCTGATCCTAAAATTATATTTAAAGCAGCCCTTGATCATCATGCATCATTTATAGTACTTGTGCATAACCACCCATCTGGAAACTTAAAGCCAAGTCGCGCAGATATTGATCTTACCAATAAAATGAAAACCGGAGGAAAACTACTGGAAATTCCAGTATTAGATCATATAATATTTGCGGATAATGCATATTTAAGTTTTGCCGATGATGGACTACTATAACTTAATTTATAATCCATTCTGGCAAGGTGAACATGAAATCATTGTCTAAAGAGGCAAGTCAACAAGGTATGAATGGAAAAAGTTGATGTTTACCCAATAGCGGAATTAAAGCTAAATTGTTTATTATCCATTTTGACTAATTAACATCAAACGCTCTACATCTAACAATTCTATGTGATCAGGATCAATGCGAATTAATTTGTCATCTTTAAATTTGGTGAGTATCCTTGTAACACTTTCTACAGACATACTTGATAGTTCTGCCAATTCCTTTCTTGAAAGCTGAAGAGGAAATTGATCCATTTTATATATCCTTTGAGCCAAGCATAATAAAATATCAGCAAACCGGCCATAAGTTTGTTTTTTGGTTAAACAAAAGAACCGGCCATAGGTAATCACAGAATTTTCTGCAAGCAAACTAAGTACACTCGTAGCAAATCTGCCATTGTTTTTAAGAAGCTCTTTAAAGGTATTAATTTCAATTAATTTTACTGTCGTTTCTAAATATGCTTGGGCAGAATACTGAAAAACTGTATTTCCTTCAATCAAACTGGTTAGGCCAATCATATTGACGGCAGGTAATATTTTTAGAATTAAACTTCCATTGCATCCCTCAATGTAAATTTTAGCCAATCCATCACTAATCATCATAATATGAGAAGCAAAGCTCCCTTGCTTACAGATTGTCTCTCCTTTTGAATATTTCACCTCGACCATGTTAGCATTCACCAAGTCTATTTCATCTGGAGACAACTGGTCAAAACAACACATTTGACTCTTCCCTACCGTACAGCTATTTATTGACAAAAGGTTGTTCATATCTGACTTCAAAACATTTATCAACAAAAATAGTGTAACGCATCAATCAATCATATGACCTATGTCACTTTTAGATTTGATTAATTTCTCTCCCAATGGTGTTTTACTTGGCCCTGAATTTATCGTTTACTACTTATTGCCAATCTAATTTTGTTGAAGCTAATATCATTTGTTATGAAGAGTCAAGGAAAGAATATTTTGATTTCATTATTGGTAGTATTTATACTACCAGGATTAGTTATCTATGTCATTTTTTCATTTTATGGAACAAGACAAGATCAACATATGCCAGTTAATGTCAATTTAAGTGCAGACCACGTTTCATCTGCTGATCACTCGGAATTTGAAATATTGCAACAAGAATTCACCGATCCTCGTGAGGTAACTGCAGCATGTATTTCGTGCCATACAGGTCGTGATGATGAAATCATGGCCAGTGCTCATTGGAAATGGGAAAGAGAAGTTGAGATACCCGGAAGAGGTAAAGTCAACATCGGCAAGAAGAATCTAATTAATAACTTCTGTACTGGTGCTGCCGGAAATAATGGATCTTGCATGCGTTGTCATATTGGACTGGGCTGGGAAGATAAAAGTTTCGATTTCGCAGATTCCAAAAATGTGGATTGCCTGGTTTGTCATGACCAAACAGCAACATATCTCAAGAAAAGCGGTGAGGCGGGATTGCCTGCCACTGTAGAGAATGCTTCCTTGAAATTCCCAGTTCCTAATTATAATTACATTGCCCAGAATGTAGGATTACCAAAAAAACATAATTGTGGAGTTTGTCACTTCTCAGGCGGTGGTGGCAATAATGTAAAGCATGGAGATCTGGAAGAAGCCTTGCTGAGTTGCTCATTTGAGGTAGATGTTCACATGGCATCAGACAGTTTAGACATGAATTGTATCGACTGCCATAAGACCGAGAAACACAATATTACTGGTAAATTGTATTCCGTCTCATCAGAAAATAAAAACAGGGCAACATGTGAGGAATGTCATACATCAAAACCTCATATGGACAAAATTCTTGACGAGCATTATTATAAAGTAGCATGCCA
>CAYREN010000681.1:0-2421 GCA_964423255.1 uncultured Roseivirgaceae bacterium
TAGAGGTTTTTTTACCTGTGAATTGTCTCATGATCTCAAAGATACAGGATGGTATGATTATGAATTATATTGGAAAAGAAACAATAAGAGATTTAGAAGTGAATTTTATTTATCAGATGAGCATGAAACAGGTGTTATATCAGATATCGACGATACGTTGTTGGTTTCTCATAGCACAAGGCTTATAAGGAAATTGACCTTGCAACTTTTTAGAAATGCACACACCAGAAAGACCATTCCGTTTATTAAAAATTGGCATTCATATATCAAAGACCTAAATGATACTTCAGATCCAAAAGATTTTTTTTATGTGTCGAATAGTGAGTGGAATTTATATGACTTTCTCTTGGATTTTTTTGCTATTAATGATTTACCAAAAGGGGTCTTCTTCTTGCAGAATTTAAAAAAAGGAATTAAGGAACTAATTTCTTCCGGAAAAGTTCACAAAAACCATAAGCTAAATAGTATCGAGTTTCTTTTACGTTTTTATCCGGAGAAAAAATTTATCCTAATAGGAGATAATGGACAAAAAGATATGGAGGTTTACTATGAAATTGTCTTAAACTTCCATGACCGCATCAAAGGAATAATGATTAGAAAATTACCGTATATTAATAATGACCATAAGATCCAAAACTTTAAAAAGAGAATTAATCAATTTGATATTCCATTCTTAATCTTTCACTAATTTATTTTTAATAATTCTCAAATATCCCATTTTAATACGCCACAGTTCTTGAATCTTTCAAGATTAAGATTGATCTTTGTGGCATCAAAAAAGTGAGGTCTTATTTTTAGATTAAGTCTCCAAAAACGACAGTCATGAAAGTAAGGCAAATACGATCAGTTGAGGATAATATTATGATAAATTTTGATTACTCATCAAGTTTTATATCTACATATTTCTCAGGGAAAAATTTAAGTTTCTGCCCCCAGGTATTTGGTTTTGGAATAGCCACGAGTTGTTGCATATCCGCCTAGTTCATCTCAAAATCTCAATATTTTATTCAAATAATCTTTATTACAAATGTCAAGAGTATATAATTTTTCTGCAGGGCCTGCCACCTTACCGGTAGAAGTGCTTGAAAAAGCACAAAAAGAATTGGTTGATTTTCATGGTGCCGGAGTGTCGGTTATGGAAATGAGCCACAGGTCGTCGGAATACATGGCGATTTTTAATGGTGCGATCGAAAAATTAAAGTCCTTGATGTCGGTGCCAGATAATTATAAAATAATGTTTTTACATGGTGGTGCTTCAAGCCAGTTTGGTATGGTGCCATTAAATTTATTCTCAGACAAAAGAAAAGCCGATTATGTAAATACCGGGGCATGGTCAAAGAAAGCAATTGCCGAAGCTAAAAGATATGGAACTATAAATGTGGTGGCCACATCTGAAGATAAGACTTTCAATTATATTCCTGAGTTATCAAAGGATATGTTTGATTCGGAAGCTGACTATGTACATATCACCACCAACAATACCATCTATGGAACTACCTTTCCTGAGCTCCCGGATGTAGGGGATGTGCCTCTTGTAGGTGACATGTCATCCAATATTCTGGCTCAAGAATATGATGTTTCAAAATTTGGCTTAATCTATGCCGGAGCTCAAAAAAACATTGGACCTGCGGGGGTTGCCATAGTAATAATCAGGGAAGATCTGGCAGGTAGCGAATTGGATATTTGTCCTAAAATGTTCAATTACAAAACGCATATCGACAACGGATCAATGTTTAATACGCCACCTACTTATGCAGTTTACATGGCAGGTTTGGTTTTTGAATGGTTGTTGGAAAAAGGAGGGGTTGCTGCCATGCAAAAAATAAATGAAGAAAAGGCAGGATGGTTATATGACTTCCTGGATAATTCAGCACTTTTTAGTGGAACGGCTCAGGTAGCTTCGCGATCTACTATGAACGTTCCTTTTGTAACTACGAGTGAAGATTTGGATGCTAAGTTTATAAAAGAAGCTGCTCAAATTGGTCTGAAAACCCTGAAAGGTCATAGATCGGTTGGAGGCATGAGAGCGAGTATTTACAATGCTATGCCAACTGAAGGAGTGAAGGCACTCGTTGATTTTATGAAAGAATTTGAATTGAAAAATAAGTAATTACCATACTGATAAAACATCATGTTTAGGATACAGACATTAAATAAAATTGCAGCAATAGGCTTACAAAGATTTCCGATGGATCAATATGAGATAGCATCTGAGTTTTCATCTCCGGATGCCATTTTGGTGAGAAGTGCAAAAATGCATGATATGGAATTTTCATCATCCTTAAAAGCCATTGGCAGGGCAGGAGCAGGTGTTAATAACATACCGCTTGATAAATGTACCGAAAACGGAATTGTGGTTTTCAATACCCCCGGTGCCAATGCCAATGCCGTAAAAGAACTGGTTATCGCTTCCATGCTTCT
>CAYREN010000682.1:0-2419 GCA_964423255.1 uncultured Roseivirgaceae bacterium
CTGACACCTTTTTCTTCTCCTTTTTCTTCTAACCGGTCAAGATAGTTAACGTTTGATAGTCTCGCTATACTTATCGTATTGCGATCAGCAACACTCGGATCATAAAAATTGATGAACACTATGTTTACTTTCATTGGAAAGATTATGCCGATCACCATCGGAAAAAGATCATGAAACTGGAGGGCGTAGAATTTCTTCGTCGTTTCTTGATGCATGTTTTACCGAGTGGCTTTATGCGAATCCGCCATTTCGGTTTTTTGGCTAACTGTGTCCGTCAGGTTAGAGTGAAACTGATTCGCCAATTACTCAGGATAAAAGGGGGTCTACCTAAGAGCACAGCCGAGGTAAAGCTGTCGAAACCTGAGCAACAGGCAGGTTTATGCCCCTTCTGTCATCAAGGGCATATGCAATGTGTTTATCAAATCCCCTCATTCAAGCGCCGACGACAACTTTTAATCTGATTGAAAGCTAAATTCAATAGTTGAAAGACGAAAAAAGCAACTGAACGGGTTGAGAGTTGATAATTGTCTAATAAGTGTCCAAAAAAGGCGCATAATGAGTCACACTAGATGAGTTAAATCATGTCTAGGCGTCAAATTTTGCTGTTTGCTGAGTGTGATTCAATCATCAAAAGATAACGAAATTGCCTGTTACCGTGGTTATCAAAAAAACAAATTCCATTATATTAAAGAGTGAGATAATCCAAATGAATTTGTCCAACAAACATTTATACGTAATGCTGCGCACTACGTATAAATGCTAAGATGTTATATCTCATTAGAAGGAAGGGGCATGGAAGAAGATATTGGTTTTTTTTCAAGAAATCAAAGCGTTTCTGCGTTAAATAAATTCAAAGGCCGCATGGATCGTATTATTACTGAAGATACGTTTGAAATGGCCAGAAATAGTCATATTCATACAATTATCCATTCCATGGCTGTTGAGCCAAAACAATGGGATGAAATGTGTGGAATAAATGTTGGTTGGATTGGTAATCAGTTTATAGGAAGATTGTCTGATGAAAGTGAAGAGCTTACAAAGGAGAAACTGGACGATATTTTTGCAATGTGCTTTAGGTTCTTATTTGAACTTTACTTGTCAATCAAAAATGATTTGGCAATTGAGTTTGATAGAGCTAGACGATTTGCAACCGATAATCTAACTATATTTCATCAACATGCAAGGGAGCAAATAGATTTTGCAATTCGCGAAATGCCCATCAATATTTTTAAATTGATTGCGAATAGTGAATCAATACAGAGTATTAAGGACTTTAATGCCGTGTCTCGTCTAGCGGAAACAAAACGGAGTGAGTGGGAAGCTGACTTGTCAGGACGAGAAAACAGGGTTGAAACACTAAAATTAGAGCTATCAAAATATGAATCAGGATTTAATTTTGTTGGTCTCTTTCAGGGGTTTGATGATTTATCAAAGGCTAAAGAAATAGAAAAAAATGGAATTCTATTTTGGCTTAGAGTGGTAGGGTTTCTTATAGTTATTCCTTTTGCTGTGGAAATAGTTGTTCTGTATTGTAATTTACAGGATATTGACAAAATTAAAGATGTGCTGTTCTTGTCCCTAGTGCCAACAGTTTCTCTTGTTGCAATATTTGTCTATTACTTCAGGGTTCTTTTGTACAATTATAAGTCTGCAAAATCACAATTATTGCAGATTGAGTTAAGAAAAACCTTATGTAGATTTATCCAGCATTATTCTGAATATTCATCAAAGTTGAAGGTGCAAGATAAAGACTCGTTATCAAAATTTGAAAATATTATTTTCTCTGGGATTGTTTCTGATGATGGTAGGCTACCTTCAACTTATGATGGTATTGAGCAACTAAGGAGTCTTGTTAAGTCATTTAAGCAATAATAGGGTGTTTGATTAAGTGTTTTAACTCGTATTACTATGAGTTTCGATCCTTGCGCAAAAGTAACTTATTAAGGATGCAGTGGGTGGAGAGCCTTCAGGGTGATTATTTTTTAATGTGTTTTAGATTAAACCTTGGGCAATATACATTTAATACCACAATGTATTGCTGGTAAGAAATATAGTATGGCGATTTTTAGAGGTTTTTGGGTTTTAACTTGATGTGTTTTTATCAACACTAGCGACAATTATCTAACCATTAGATTAAATTTTGTTGATGAAATTATAGGTTACAGATGTTTTTTACTAAAAATAAAACAGACTGGTAAGGAATTAGGCAACGGTTATAAACCGCATGAACAGTGGTTTGTTTAGTTTTTATTGGATTTTAGAAAACATCTGGAATATTACAAATCTTTGAATCCGCAGTTTCTGTGGGGTATACAGGATGTTATTCAGAGAAATGGTGCCCAGGGGCGGAATCGAACCGTCGACACGAGGATTTTCAGTCCTCTGCTCTACCGACTGAGCTACCTGGGCACTATATTTT
>CAYREN010000683.1:0-2395 GCA_964423255.1 uncultured Roseivirgaceae bacterium
ACTCAATTTGCAAGCTAATGATGATTTTTTCCATTTTTATGCCAATAAGTTGATAAACGGTTTGTTCAATAATTTGCTTATTTTCGCAATAAATCAATTATTAATTTTAGACATCTCCATAATATTATTGTACATCAGACTTTCTAGAATTATTTATTAATCAGCTAAATATGCAATTTAAAAGAAGACTTGGTTATAGTAAAGAGGGTAAGTCGATTACCTTAAATCAAAAGCGTTTAATACAATTTATCAACCTTAAACTCTCGGCAAAGGGTTTCCCAATATATGGAGCAAAAAGGGGTAACAAATTTTTGGAAATAGCTGAAGATTTAATATCCAACAATCAGGAAAAAGAACGCTTACTGTCCAGTCACTTATCTCCTGTGGATGGTAGAATACAACAATTTTTGAATAACTATTTTTCTGATGTAATTGACACAAATAAAATTAAATTGCCAAATGCTACTTTCGAACTCGATCGACATGGCATTGCAAGAATATTGTCCATTTCTCCAGATTGCGATAAATTTGAATCAGATATTATTTCTTCGTATCGGTTAAAGCAAGGAGTTTTGCATAATCCCAAGAATGACAGAAGAACTACTAAAGGTGTTTTTCATGTGTCGCAGGGTGGTTTGCCAATTCCTGACGATAAGAAATCAGTACCAAAAATTGCCGCTGCCCATCTACTATCTTTGGCATTGAAACCACCAAAAGAATTAATGCAATTACCCTATACTTCCAATGAAAGTAGTCAGGCGGAGCTATTTGTTTCTCTGTTATTACGTCCAAAAGTTTCTCCTGAGATACCCGGGCTTATGGATGAAAAGTCCTTGGAAGTGCGCTTTTTTGCACCAGGAAATTTAGTAAGTAATTTAGATTTCGTGGAATCTATTTTTGGAAATGCAGGCAATCCCAACTTACCTAAAAACGACGCTGCATTGGATTGTAAACATTGGAACGGTCATACAGGATGTGTCATTCTTGCGCCCCACCTGATAAGGGTAAAAAAGAAAGATATTGGATTGTTGAGCAAATCTGATGCTTCTGAAAGAGAATTGCGAGATGGAATGTTCTGGACTGATGAAGATGAACTTTACAATGACGGTGGCGCATTTAAGATAACCATGAGAACCGCAGAGGGAATAATTGTTACGGTAATTGCAGATAATTATTTTGGATATTCTAAAAAGGAAGTTAAAACGCAAATTAGTTTTTCTGCAAACCTTTCAGGCAATTGTGAAGAAGAACACGCTGGAGGAGCACTTGCTTTCCCGTCTTATAGTCAAACAGATCTTTTCAGAAATGATAGCCTCGTACAGAAAGATAATCATTCATTTGATTTGGTGAAAAAGATGTATGCCGACATAATGGATTTGAGTGAGGATGGTTTTGGTATCGATAAAAAGTATGATAATATTATCTATGTTCCTGAAGATGTAGAAATTGATATCAGTAAGAAAAAAGTATTTTGGCAAAGAGGAAGCAGAGAAATATCTTTAAAGCTATTGCCAAAAAATGTTTACATACTTCCAGAAGGATTTAAGGTGAGGATGGAGAAAAAGCCAAATGCACCTTCCTGGCGTTTGGTTGGAACCGTTGCCGAAGGGACATTGTGCCACAAACCCAGCACAGTGTCAGGTGGAGGGAAGTCTGAAATTTCGAAGTCTATTTCTGATTCTATATTATCGGGTCCTTTTTTCGTTGCCGATTTTGAAAAAGATTTCAAAATGGTGGAAGAAATCATCAATAAAGATTACAGCTTTCGGTTTAGCGATCATGATGAATATACTAAGATTACACCTTCCAGAAAACTGTTGAGCAGCAAAAGATCTCTTGGATCAGCTATAAAATTATTAACCCCATCCCCAAATGAATACGCTGATGAATACAACAATTGGCTTGAATCCATTCCTCAATACATCAAAGGATTTGTGCTAATTATCAAAAGATTTTATACGCTGGAATGGGGAGATGACTGGAAATCACATTTTAGCGTTGATACCGTTGATGGAAAACTGGGGCATGAATTGCAATATAATAACAGGCCACTTGTGGCCAATTATTTGAGATTAGGATTTGAGACCAATGGGGCATGGCGAACTTTCAAATTAAGACAAGATTTTATTGCGTCAGAGAAAATTCAGGTAGAAGATGATATAACAGTCTCTACCGTTGTACCTGCAGAAAAATTATCATATCTCAGTAAATTATATAAAAGTAAAAGTTTGAAATTTGTTGATAATTGCGAGTACAGACTTTTTCAACGTCCTGATGAGGCTGTCCATAGAGGATATGATAAACAAGCAGAAATCGATCTATCGACACCAAATACTTTCATTTCAAACTTTGCACCCTTATCCAATAAGGATGCCCTTGAATTGATGGACGATGC
>CAYREN010000684.1:0-2393 GCA_964423255.1 uncultured Roseivirgaceae bacterium
CACAAACGGCTATGCGCTTGAATCTACACGAAAATCCGCCGACGAAATGCGGGTCTGCGTTTATTGACTTGTTCGGCGATTCATGCCGCCTACATCTACTTGGCAGAGATGACGCGATTATGACTTAACTTTCTTAGCAATCATTTTCCTGATTGTTTCACCAATCCTATATCCATTGTGGTAACTTGCTAAATGTGTTTCATGGCATGAAGTCTCATGTTCTTTTGTCTCAAGAATAGCATCTGCGACTCCTTTTTTAAAAGAAAGACCATGTCCATGCAGTATTTCTGGAATGTCGATATTCATTTTGTGCCTCCAATAAGATTGAGCTTAACTAGTTCCAAATTATAGTCGCAATAAGTAGGATTAACATCCTATCCATCATAGGCAATCTCTAAAATATCATTATCTAAATAATCATCAATTAGAGGCTCGTTATCAGTAACTTTGTTAATATTAGATACCAAAGGAGAATAGGGGTCTGAATTATCTATAAGTGCAATAACGCACCAGCGAGCATGTTTTTTAGATGTAAGAGGGACAACAATATCTTTGGAAGAGGTAGTTGTAATCTTTACAGTTCCATCATATTTCGCAAAATTATCATTCTTTGACAACCCCCCAAATAAACGAAAAATATTGGTAGCAATAAGTACCGATTCAATCTCCTTTAAAGATGCTATAGTAATTACCTCTTTATTGTCTCCAGCAGTGTTACCAACCCCTGCATCCTTATCAAGGTGAATATATGGGGATTTTTTTTGACTCCCCTTTTTTTGAAAGCTAATATGCCCGTCTACACCTTGTTTTGTGCGGTAGAAAGCATGAATATCCAAATCAACTGCATCATTCCATGTTAGTACGGCATGAAGCTTGGTAGTTCCTTTAATATACTCTGATAATTCACAACCTTTCTGCTCAATAACAATTGAATCACCGGGTTCATATAAGACAATATTATTCATAACAATTTCCCTCCATAAAATTTTATTTGGCTAATCCTTTTGATTTTAAAATTGAATATGCCATATTTATTTTTTGTGATTCTAGTTCTGCCACTTTTTTTAATTTATCTCCTAAATTTGCGACCCTATCAGGATGATATTCTCGTATTTTTGATTTGTACGCAATTTTAACATCATTAGAATTATTAATTTTTGAAATGCCTAAGATTTCAAAACACTCATCTATAGTAAATTCATTATTTTTTTTATGATTACCTTCACTCCTATTCATAATTTTTTCTGCACGAGGAACCCCATTGTCATCTAAGGAAATTTTAAATTTTGAATTACATGAAACACATCTCCCAATTCGTCCTTTTATTGGCATTGGAATGCGGATTTTTTTGGTACATGATGGACAACGTATTATGGCACTTTCTGATGCCTTATAGCTACTACTGTTATTTGTAGCACCAGCTTTAGACGCATTATTGCCTGTACCATTTGCTTTATTTTTACTTGGAGAATCATCGTCATCGTCATCGTCATCGTCACTTCCTGTAATTCCTGCGAAAAAACCAATAATAGCACCAATTGTCATACCTATTGGTCCAAAAAGTGAACCTATGAATCCAAAAAATAATGCTCCAATAACCGCAGCTAATAACCTCGGCCATTTGGAAAGAATCATTAAAAATACAATTATCGCAATGGCTGTTCCCATCTATCTTGTTCCTTAGATTAAATATTCTTTTAGGTAATAATATAATGAGCCCAGTAATATTCATTTGCCCCTCACCGAACTAATCCCTATATTTTCTACCATATTTATTAATTTCACGGTCAGTTATCCCCATGCTGTTTAACATTGCCTTATCAATCGCCCTTCGCATAGATTCCTCTTCTCGATCTATTCTCTCTCTTCTTAATTGAGCTTGCTTGTCATTATAACGCTCCTGAGAATCAGGCGTAATTGTCTGCTGTTCGAAAATCTGTCGCTCTTTTCGTGGATGCTCAAGTTCAAATCGTTTAATGTCATCAAAGAAAATAATGCTTAACAAAACTCCAATCAAAATGAAAAGAACAAAAATTTTTGTAAGTTTTTTGAAAAAAATAGATGTCTTCAGAGCACGTGCTTTTCTTCGCAGTCTTTTCTCTTCTTGTTTCCGAGCTTTTTCAATGTCATAATCCCTTTTGCTTTGCCGTAATTTCTCTATAATTTGTTTAAACTGTGATTTATTCTTATTGCCTAATTCGGATAATGTTGAACCTATTGCCCTTTTTTTGATGTTTATCTTTTCTACATCAATATCATTAAATGCAATTTTTGCTTTGTCGCCAAACTCTGCGGCTTTCTCTTGAAGATCATTCAGTCTAATGTTTTTTGTTCTGTTTACTATTGAATGGAATAACTCTTTCATATTGCTCACTTATTTAACTACGCCGAAC
>CAYREN010000685.1:0-2391 GCA_964423255.1 uncultured Roseivirgaceae bacterium
GTACCGCGATCACCATGACCTCCATCTGCTTCAATTAGTGACAGGTTTTCTGAAGCATCAAAAAGGCCATACACTTTACTTACGTCTTTGTGCATCCTACGAACAGACTCAATGGCAAAGAGCGCGTCGCGATTTGGTGCTGCAATCAAAAGAGGTCTGGGAGCAATCAGTGCACCAATATCAGCAAAATCTATCATATATGTATTTATAGGTACCATGCAATCGCAATGATCATCTATAGTTCTTTGATGAATCTCGGCCTCCATTGTTTCCCCGCCGGCAGCTGGGGCAGCAGCTTTAATTCGAGGGTCAACTGCAGCTAAAAACCAACTTTGCGATCCTCCTCCCGAAGCTCCTGTTACTCCTAATTTATCCTTATCAACCTCCCTCATTTGGCTCAAAAGATCTAAACCTCGTATGCCATTCCAAAGTTCTACACCTCCAGGAGTATATCCTCGACTGTACCAGTGAAACCATCCTCTTGCATTGGCTCCCCAATGTTCGCCATGTACTTCACCCCACTGGATGGTTTCAATAATCAGACAGACAAAGCCTAATTGAGCAAACTTTCTTGCCAGGCCCTGGTAGTAAACTTTTTGATTTCGAGCATGGCCGCAAACATATAATATGGCCGGTACCGGATCTTTGATCCCATCAGGAATATATAGATTGGCGGGAACATACAATTCAGGCAGAGATTCATAATATATTTTTTCTATTCTATATCCCTCTTTTTGGATTGTCCCTACTTTTATTACATTTAACGGAGGACGCTTACCTTTTAATGGCACATTGTAAAGACTCATCATCTCTAAAAATTCCTTGTAGCGTTGATCCCGAATATTTTGCCAATCTTCAAGCGTGTTGATCCCATCAAAAAACTGATCGGTAACTTCCTTAGCAGATTTATTGAGATATTGACGTATGTTGTTGGATTGATCTTGAGGTAGGCAATAAGAAAAAGGGACATCCTGGGAATTACCAGGTACTGAAAACAAAAGGATTATTCCAATAATTTTTGAGAAAAGAGAAAATAACCTGTCATTAATAATCTGTACTGGACTAATCCGGTAAGAAAATCTTATTACCAAGATAAGTGGTTTTTTGACACAATTTTCCATAAGCAGTCAAAATAAATTAAGTGAATGTAAAATATTTAATACTCTATTTAGAATTTTTAGAAATAGATTTTGCGTTTTCACGATAATGATCAAGAACCGCCATACCTAACGGTTCATCCCATTGCATTTGCATTATATCATCTTTTGCCCTCCAATACCCATGATCAATACCATTTTTTGCAGATTTAGGATCATCCCACTCAGCCTGCAAAATACCTTCTTTGACAATCCAATATATTGGTGTAACAGCATTGGCAAGTGGCACTATGTCGCATTCAAATAAACCTGAAACTCCATATTTTTTGTAAAGCACGTTTTGAGACTTTATCCGAGAACTGTTCTGATTTTCTGTGCTTCCGAGTATAGATAATTTATTGTAAATACTATCACGAACAGCTTGATTCCCCCTTGCTGCCCAATATGCAGCTGCCATTGACTCCCTGTGCCAATATCCGTAATCATCATTCTGATGATTATCATCAATTCTCCACCAATCCATTATTGCTTTTCTTATTTCAGCATCATCCTCATCCTGCAAATAAAGCCCATAACCAAAATAATAAGTATTGTCGCGCCATATATCTGCCACATTTGTAATTCGGTCTATTGCCGAAGCTTTGAAATTTTCCGCTTCATATTTTGCTTTTTCATATCCGGGAATACTACTAAATATTTTTAGTCCCACAAAAGCTCCGCCCTTCAATTGATCAATATCTTTATTTCCCCAGATATTCCACGCTGATCGAATTTCATTGATAACCTCGTAAGTTCTCCAATCTCCGGTAAGGTTCCAATGCAGATAATGTCCAAGCCAATTGGTGCCATAGCCATCCCAGGCAACACCACCCGACCTGTCGCTTTCATCTCTGGGTGTAATTCCCCAATAGGCAGAGTGGCGCCTGCCATACCCAACAAATCTACTGTCTTCACTATTGTGATGTTTTATCAATGCATCGCGTACATGCTTTATATGGGCTGAAGAGGCTTTCCAATATCGGTATTCTCCAGTGCGCAAATACTGCATAAACATGCGATAACTAATCATTGTATTGCCGCGTCTCCAACCATCATAGTCATCAGGTCTTCGGGAAACACCCCAGGTTCCTAGTGCTCTATCACCCTTGTGGTAGGCATACATAAACATCAGGTCACCATAATTTAACATACCCAGCCAGCCAAATTCTGTCATTGACCTCTCAATAAAAGCCGTTCCCGTAGCTAACAATGCTTCGGTTTTGGGAAATTTGGAGTCATCAAAAGGCATGATCAT
>CAYREN010000686.1:0-2389 GCA_964423255.1 uncultured Roseivirgaceae bacterium
TGTCACATTTCCATATCGGTTTTAATTTATTGAAACTCTTCAAAAGGGAATTCAAAGTAAACATGCTCCACATTGAAAATGGAAACTTCGATATTGTGCGGTACGAGGATGGTAGCTTCAATCTTAAAAATGCAATTTCCAGTGAGAAAAAAATTGAAGACTTAAAAAGGGAATATAATATTGAGATTCAAAAAATTGAACTTTCTAATCTTGATATTATCGAATATGATGAAAAGACAAATATTCAGGTTGAAACTTATATTGAAAATGCTACATCAAAATTTAAAAGTGCCCAAAACACATTATTAATTAGTTTAGAAAGTCATTTAATTCTCAACGTAATTAATAATGGTGATTCTACCATATTTAAGAAAAAACATTTTGATGCCAATACCGAGTTGATTTACGACAAAGGAAATGATATCCTCACAATAAATCCTTCAGAAATCGTTTTAGAAAATGCAATTTTTGATATTGATGGATCAATTAAAGTTTTGGAAGATTTTGATATTGACATCAATATTCATGGGAACAATCCCAATTTCAACCTTCTTATCACTTTTGCTCCCGAAGAGTTGATTCCTACACTTGAACAGTATGAAAATGCAGGTAACATATTTTTTAACGCATCCATAAAAGGCAAATCATTGAATGGCTTTCGTCCCGCCATCAATGCCGAATTTGGATGCGATAGTGCCTATTTCAACAATCCTGTTTCTCAAAAAAAACTGGAAGAAATATCTTTCACAGGATATTTTACCAATGGTGAATCAAGAGATATCACTACTATGGAATTTGTTGTAGAAAATGTGTCAGCAAAACCTGAAGCCGGAATATTTCTTGCCGACCTGAAAGTAAAAAATTTTGAATCTCCCAACATTGATTTAAGTATCACATCAAATTTTGACTTGGATTTTCTAGCTAAATTTCTCAATGTCACATCCCTACAAAATCTCAATGGAGATGTTTCAATTAAAATGAATTTTAAAGACATTATTGATCTGCAGCATCCTGAAAAAAGTCTTGAAGAATTTAGCCAATCATACTTCACGGAGTTGAATGTTAATGACCTTACCTTTAAAATACCAGGATATCCATGGCCTTTCGACAGTATCGATATTAAAGCAACTATGGAAGGAAATCGTGCCAATATCGAATACATATTTTTGAACGTTGGTAATTCTGATATCACATTAAGGGGAGAAATTGATGATTTACCAGCCATTATCCATCAAACTTCCGATGAAGTAAATTCAGAACTTTTTATCTATTCCTCTTTGCTGGATTTGCAACAATTAACATCTTATGACACAATAAACAAGAAGCCATTTAACGAACAGATCAGAAATTTAAGATTAAATCTAGTTTTCAAAACAATTGCCAAGTCATTTATGGAATCACCTAATCTCCCGGAAGGGGATTTCTTTATCAAAAATTTTTACGCCAATCTCCAGAATTACCCTCACACATTAAAAAAGTTTAATGCTCATGTAATCATTGGTGAGAAGGGTTTTGAAATTATCAATTTTAATGGGAAAATAGATAAAAGTGATTTTAAATACTCCGGAAAATTGGATAATTATACTGTTTGGTTGCAAGACTCTGCACAAGGGAATATGAAATTTGAGTTTGACCTAACCTCTAATCTTTTAAACCTAAATGACCTTTTTACATACGGCGGTGAAAATTTTGTGCCTAAAGATTACAGACATGAAGAAATCCGTGAATTGAACATGCACGGATACTCAAAATTACAATTTAACAATACCCTTCAATCTACAGAATTATTTTTTGACAGATTAGATGCAAATCTTATACATCATCAAATGAAATTCGAGCAATTTCATGGTAAAATACGATACATAGGAGATCAACTCATACTTGATACCCTTTCGGGAACAATTGGAAATTCTAAGTTCATCGCGGATATGATTTATCATTTTGAAGACAATGACCGTACAGCCGGCAGAAATAACTTCCTCCATTTAAATGCTTCCAGCATTGATTTTGATCAACTTTTTAATTATGACCATCGTTCAAATGAAGATCCCGGTCCTACAGAAAATTATGATAGTGCTTTTAATATATACGAAATACCTTTCCCTGATATGAATATTGATTTGGATGTAGAAAAACTCAATTATCACAAGCACAAGATCTTTAACCTGAAAACGGATATCAGAATACAAAAAGATCATTTCATGTTTGTTGACACACTACAATTGCAAACGGCCGGCGGTATATTTGATATCTCCGGGTATTTCGACGGATCAAATCCGGACAGTATTTATTTCTACCCTAAAATAAAAATCAGCAATATAAATCTGGAGCAAATACTTTATCGGTTTGATAATTTTGGCCAGGAACAAATATTATCAGAGAACCTCCA
>CAYREN010000687.1:0-2380 GCA_964423255.1 uncultured Roseivirgaceae bacterium
GTGGGGTCTTCCTTTTGGAGACCCCACAGCTTTGCGGGGTCCTAAAGAGACCCCGCGAGGACGATTATTTGGGTTTACGTCATTGGTAGGCACGAAGCGATCTCTAATTTTCAATATCCAGAATTCAGATAGGCAGGCTGCCACGTTACACTCGCAGTGACGAAAAGCTTAACTAAACAACATTGACTTAGTATATTTTAAAAATAAAACTTTTGTAACAGCATATTTCATTGTAAATAATAAAGTATTTTGTTACTTTTTTTATTTGGCCACGATTATGGAAATAAAAATGAAAAATTTAAATCGCGGAAAAACATTTTTAATTACTGCATTTCCTGATGTTATATTCATACTTCTCTTTTTTCTAATTGCAGCTACCTTGGTAAAGAAATTTAATGATAAGTTGCCTAATAAAATTTCTATTGCCGGACCAAAAATTCAAGCTATTGAGGATTCAACAAATCACATTACAATGAAGGTGACAATAGAAAAAAATGCTATTAAGCCAAGTATTAGAATTGATGGAAATCTTATTGAAATTAAAGACATTGCTTCTTTTATATTGAAAGAAAAAGAAAAACTTTCTTCTAGCAATCAAGGCAAAATAATCATTTTACTGAAAGCCAATGAAAATGTACCAATGGGATTAATCACTGATGTTACCAAGGAATTGAGAATTGCCAATACGAGAAAGATCGTCTATGGAGCAAACTGGTAAACCGATTAAAACCCATAATATATCATTATTAGGAAGCTATCATCTTTTTATTAAATTTTATTGAATTTTAACATTTCCTGTACTTATTTGCATGCAAATAGAATAGTTTACTATTGATTGGATAATTTTATTCTGGTCATATTGTAATGATAAGACAACCTATATTTTTTGCTATACTTAGTATAATTGCGTCTTTTTTTAGCTGCACAATGGTACTATGCCAGGAATATAGCTGGATGCATTATTCCGTCTCCCAAGGTTTACCCCAATCACAAATATTTAATTTTTACCAAGATTCCAAAGGATATTTATGGATTTGTACCAAAGGAGGTCTAAGCAGATTTGATGGTATCGAATTTGAAAATTATTCAATTAAGGATGGTCTGGATGCTGATTTCGTAATATATCTTCATGAAGATAGTTCAGGGGTATTTTACATTGGCACAAGGTATGGGGTTAATATCCTGAAAGATGGTAAGTTGAGTTCTAATCCAATTTTTAAGGGTCAATATATAACTGGAATGCAGGTTGATAGCCAAAATGGATTATGGGTTCAGGGTGGAAGTAAGGATTTGGTATATGTGATTGATGAAAAGATAATTCTAGATCATCCTGTATTTAATTTATTGAATGAAGGTGAGAAATTATACTTAGGTGGCACCAGAAGATCTTTAGGCAAATTATTATTTAATACTTCTGAAAATAGAACTTTTTTATGGAATGGGGAAAAAGTACTAAAGATCGAAAAGAAAAGGCCAAATTTAAACCCTATTCTTGGCAATGATGAAAACATATACGCAGTGACCAATGATAGCTTATTTGTTTTCGACAATGGTGTTTTTAATCCATTTATTAGTATTAATAAGTATGACATAAAATGCATCAACTCCCGAGATGACATTTATTTAGTTGATCAAGTATCGCATTCATATATATTTCACTATGATGGAAAAAATATCTCAAAGTACCTCAAAAAATTTAGTCATATAACTAATGTATTTACAGATGACGAATCAAACTTATGGGTCGCCACAGAGGCTGGTGTTTGGCGATTAATTACTAAAGGATTTCAAAACTACCTTACAAATCCAAGTGATAATTTTTATACATGGATGGTACTTCAAGATAACAATAACAATTACTGGTATGGCTCCTTTCTCTATGGATTAAAGAAATATGATGGATTAAGTTTTACTGATTTTCCTGTAGATCATCTGTTTTGGTCCGGTGGATTTCAACACTTCTATTCTGGAGGTATTAAAACCAAAAATGGAGATTTATTATTTTCTGCATTTGGAGGAGTGATTGGAAATGATGGTACAGATTTCGATTGGTATTTTACTGAAAATGAAGGAACTATTGTATTTATATTTGAAGATGAGAAAAATAACAAGCTGTACTTTTCATCTGCTCGAAACGGCATTATTGAAATGGATACTAATAGAAAAATTAATTATTTAAACAGTAGAGGAAAAAAGGAAAATACCGGCCTGGTCACCTCCATAATACAAGACAAATTTGATAGGCTATGGATAAGTGGTAACCTGGGTATCTGTATAAATGAAGATGGAAAATGGAGGAATCTCCCAGATGCGAAAGACAATATTAATATTGGAGCTATATCCATGATAAAAGACCGCAATGGAAATCTATGGCTCGGCA
>CAYREN010000688.1:0-2380 GCA_964423255.1 uncultured Roseivirgaceae bacterium
AAAAATAACTCCTTATTTGATACCTCGTGGGCTTGCCCCGAGGTAGTTCATTTTTAGTTCGTATTAGTGAGAATTTTGAGGACAATACAAAAGCACTCAGAAATAATAATCCTGAAAAATCAATTAAACAAATTAACATTTATGCTTGGTCAAGCATAAATACGAGTTCTAATGCAAATAGAATTTTGAAATTACTTCCAAAAATTTGGCTTCCTTTGACAACATTACTACTACCCTCATTATTTATAATAGGTGTTCTGTTTTTAAAGTGTGCTAATGATGAAATTGAAAAAGAATCTTTAAATGAATCTCAAATAGAACTAAGTAACTATATCAATCAAGTTGATTCTATTGTAAATATTCAATATAACAATCTTGTTAAAAATGAGGGACTGAATGATTCAATTGATGTACTCAATCATAAAATAACTTTTCAATCAAAACAAATAGACTCTTTAATAAAAGTCCAATCATCAGTTCCAAAACAAAAAAAAGACAGTAAGTAAACAATAAATGTTGAAATCTCTTACCCACAAAGCATACACATTTGCAAGCCGCACAAGCCTTGTCACAAACCAAAGCTTGCAAAAGAGTATGCTTTTCCCATCCTTGAGAAGAAACAAAAAATCTCCTCGCTTAAAGAAAAATAAAACTTTGCCAACACACAGTCCAACAGACAAAAACACAATAACAGAACCGCTTAAAAACCAGAAAGATATGTCGCTTGACAAGAAAGAAGGCCAGTTGGTAACAAAGTATAAAAATAATAGCCGAAACAGTAGTAAATACAAGGATTGTAGTTCACTTCAAGTTTATCGTAAATTAAAAAAATCCTCTTCCGCAATCGGCTACTATTCTTATACCAACCGTTATGCACTATACCACGACAATAAATTTTCACATATAAATAAGTAAATAATGAAAAAAAGATTACCATTAATCATTTTAGTCTTTGTAATACAAATTCAAATATTTTCACAGTCCTGTTTACCGGATGGAATTACATTTTCAACTCAATCAGAAATAAATAGTTTTCAGACAAATTATCCAAATTGTACTGCAATAGAAGGAAATGTGATAATATTAGGAACTGATATAAGTAACCTGAATGGGTTAAGTGTACTGACAAACATAGAAGGAGACTTGTCAGTTGGTTACCAAGCATGGGGTACCCACTATTAACAAATTTAGAAGGCTTAGAGAACATTACCACTATTGGGGGAAATCTTTCAATTCAAAACAATGGTAACATCTTAACCTTGTCTGGACTTGAAAATTTATCAACTATTGGGTTAGACCTTGGTATTTGGTATAATGAAGCACTAACAAGCATTGGAGAACTAAGTAATTTGACGCATATTGAGCAAACACTTAGAATATCTGGAAATTCTTCCTTAACAGATTTAAATGGTCTTGAGGCAATATCAAATATTGGAGGAGACCTTTTTATTCAAAATAATGAGAACTTGACTAATTTATCAGGCTTAGACAATGTAGAACTTGTTGGGGAAAACGTTATAATATCATACAATGCATACATGACAAATCTATCTGGATTAGAAAACCTTAATGCTATTGGCAACTACTTATTAATCGAAATAAATTATTCAATGATAGACCTAACTGGACTGAACAATTTATCAACTATTGGAAATGCACTTCTTATCAAACAGAATGGCTCATTAACAAGCCTATTAGCATTAGATAATTTAACATCACTTGGAGATAAACTATTAATTGAACATAACAACTCTTTACAGAATTTATTTGGTTTGGATAATATTGAATCAAACTCTATTAACAACTTAGAAATATCCTATAATGAACAGCTTAATACTTGTGAAGTATTAAGTGTATGCAATTATTTGTCAAATCCCAATGGTACTATTGAAATACATAATAACGCAGAAGGTTGCAATAGCCAAGTAGAAATTGAACAGGCATGTCAAGTAATTGGGGTTCACGAAACCATTAATGATCCCAATTTTTTGATATATCCTAATCCTGCAAAAAATGAAATTAATATTTCACTCAAAGATAATGGAATTATTAAATTATCCATTTATAACCAACTTGGACAAAAGGTATTATTTGAAAATAGGATAACAAATAAAACTGATATTTCAAAACTTAAACCAGGGATATACATTGTTGAATTAATATCCAATAAATCACAAATAAGAGAAAAATTAATAATTAAATAGTAAAGTACAGTGCATAACAAAAAATATACGGCATTTGGCAGATAGCACTAAAAATGAGTATTTTAGCCATTAATAAAACTCGTAGTAAGTTGAAAAAGAATCGTTCCTAAATGCCAAACGCCGCATATTCAAACCGTTGTGGTGCATTAGGAAGAATGCGAGAAATATACAAGATA
>CAYREN010000689.1:0-2379 GCA_964423255.1 uncultured Roseivirgaceae bacterium
GGTCCGGTTTTTGGATTAAAATCAGTTATGATTATATCATTAAAAATAGATAAAAATCCATCGCTTGTTCCTCCCCCATATTTTAATTGAGGGACTCCATCACCTCCACCTACAGGTAACCTTTTTCCTGAGCTGGTTGATCCCCCAAATAATATTTCACCTTCTTTGACGTCAATATCATAAATTTTATCATTACCATCGCCACCATAATATGTTCCCCATATTCTATTTCCCATTTCACCAAATTTGACAAGAAATCCATCCTCCAGTCCATCAAGCTTAGTCTGGAATGAATTTGAAGATGATATATCAGTTGTACTTTTTGTGCTTCCTGCAATCACTATCTCATTGTTTGAATTAATCCCCGCACTGAATCCAATATCCTCAGCTATTCCTCCATAATAAGTGGACCATTCCAAAGAGTTTGTATTTTGAAATTTTACGACAAATACATCTCTTCCGCCTGCATAGGAAAGGTCATAACCATTGAATGCTATGTTAGAAGCAGACGTCGTATAACCTGTCAAATAAATATTGCCTTTTAAATCAATTACAATTTCATATGGAATTTCGAATTTGTTTCCACCAAAGTAGGTCCCGTAAAGCAATGCCCCTTTTGGGTCTAACTTTATAATATACGCATCAAATCCTCCATTATTGGCAGACTGATATGCCTTGGCTGTTGAAATATTTGTCGTGCTTGCAGTTGATCCACAGACATAGACGTTATCATTTTCATCAATGGTAATCCCTGTTCCAAAATCAAATCCATTACCATCTATAATGTAATTCCAGTTTTTTACACCAGCAGATGAAAATTGTAGAACGAAAGACTGATAGTTATCCGGAGTATTGTTATTGCCATTGGCAGGTTGAAAAGTATGGCCAATGATATTAATATCATTGGAATTATTGATATCTATATCAAACCCAAAATCATCGAAAGAAGCACCCTCATAAGTGGACCAAAGTAAGTTTCCCTTGGGATCAAACTTTGCAATGAAAGCATCATTGTTGCCCCCTCCATATTTATTTTGATTTCCTTTAAAAGAAATGTCAGATGTACTACTGGTAGTGCCTACTACGTATAAATTTCCAAGAGCGTCAGTTTTAATTCCTCCTAGGGTTTCTTCACCCTCACCACCAAAATAAGTACCCCATTGTCGAACACCATTTGCATTGAATTTTGCTATGAAAATCTCCTGTGTTTGATTCCATGAAGGTTTAAAACTTCCTGGGGTACTAATGTTATTCGAGCTATTTGTTGTTCCGGCTAAAAATACATTCCCATTACTATCCACTGTTGTTGAATAGCCTTCATCTGTATCGTTGCCCCCATAATAAGTTGACCATTCTACATCGGGGTCTATTATAAGAGTTCTTGCTTTATCATATTTGCCAATTTCAAAGGAGAGCGTATTATTATTAAACAAATATGAACTTTCAACTTCGGTTTGAATATTTTGATTTATTGTGAAACAGTATGGTTTATGTTCTTTAATATTCCCATATTCTGACTCTAACATTAAATTTCCTTCATAAATGTTATATTTATTAGATCCAGAATATGCTAGTGAAATATCTTTTGGGTTTCCCCCAGGGTGGATAATAAAATCATATTTTAGCCCAATGTTTGTAAAATAAATTTGAAAATCAATTTTATCGTAAACCTCTTTATACACAACTTTATCAAATAAAATTCTAGATTTTGATTCCATAAATTTCATAGTACTTTTCATTTCACTACTAATATCTCCAAAAGCCTTAATTGATATATTTGAGAGTTTTGATGAGTTAAATAGAATGTTGATATCACTGTTATTGGAGGTGTTGAAATGATATGAAAAACCATCCTCATAAAGGAAAATTGTCATTTCTTCATTTCCTCCATAATAGAGACTTTCATTTATGATACCATAATTTCTTTTTGCAAAAGCATCATATTGGGATACGAATAATATTATTAAATAGAACAATGAAAAAACTCCTAACTTGGTTGAACGAAAACGAAGGAAAAAGTTGAAATGAGAATAAAATTGGATCATATAAAGCAAAATAATCAATTTCAATTTAAGAGTTTATTATAATAAAATAATGGACTATTGTATCAATTAGTTGAAGAGATGTTCCAAAAATCTACTTGGAATTAAATCATATTGCTTTAGACCCATAAAAACTTTTGTCTGTTATACATTGCAAGGCCTTTTCTTAAAAAAATCTAATATTATTTCCAAAGCGTTTTAGTTTGAAAAGTGTGGAGAATGAGTTTATTTAACATCTTAAATAATACGAAATAATATTTTTCCTATAATACCCTTAAATAAATCCATATGAATAATTTTTCAAGAAGATCATTTGTGAAATCTGCGGCAGCTTTTT
>CAYREN010000690.1:0-2379 GCA_964423255.1 uncultured Roseivirgaceae bacterium
GATAACCACTGAATTTCTTATTCTACTTTAAATCCCTGATGCCACCTGCTCCAATTTGACCACTCTCCATTTGAACTTTGTTGGCGGACCATGCAGTAATAAATTTTGCCAGATGAAAGGGCTGGTTTTCCTGTCAAGGAACCAGAAAAAATACCATTACCTTGATCAACCACCACTTTTTCCTCAGTCCCCAGTACATTTGATTTAAAGACAACATCATCACCATTATAATCAGAGGCCAGTTTAACTTCCCAACCGGCCAATTCAGCTGGACCGTGATAAGGTGTTTTGAACAAAGTTGGATTAGCTGGGCAAATAACCGGACCAATCGGCGTAGTAGAAATAACGAAATTATCAAACCAGCGCCCCTGTGTTTTTATTGAGCCCTTGTTCCAGTAAGTCTCAAGAAAAACCGCATTAATCCCATGTTTGACATAGCTGCCTCTGAAGTTCAGGTCTTTACGTTCAGCCTCCAGTCGTCCATCTATCCATAGCTGGTTTATTCCATCATTTTTCCCGGGAGTATTCAATTTCGCTCTTGATTCCACCAGAACCCAGTAACCCGATTCTTCAGTAGAGGAAATTTTAAAATCGGATGCTGGTTTGTTTCCAAGCCAGGACAAGTTTCCAAAATCGTTGTATTTGGTTGTTTTTATTTGGTCGGTCTGACCTTCAACGCCCCTCGCAGGATCGAGTGTTATGGAATTATCTGCACCTGACCAAACGTGAGCAATCATGGCTTGTTGCCAGTTGGTTGAAACGATACTGGTTGCCCTTGACATTTTTGCAGGGGAACCTTCCCAGCCATGTTCATGTTTTACATATATTCGCCAGTAGATTTCTTCAAATTGTTCACCTTTCTTTACAGTAGTGGAACTTTCCGGGAAATCTCCAAAAGCAACTTTCCGATTTCCTTTACCTGTAACGTCACCTTTATTGAAACCCATGTCTGCCGAGCCTCCTTTCGTACCAAAATTCACCTTAGTATCAATTCCTCCCTTTGAATCCATATACTTTTTGTTAGCTGAAAAATCATCGTACCATATCGTGTTTGTGTTGTTTTCATGGGCTTGAGAACCAGACATTTCTACAAAATCTATTCGTGGAATTTCCAGGGTTTTGGTTTCATGCTCCGGTTGCCCTATATTGGTATTTGACCCAAGATCTTTTGACTCATTTTTGGTGCACCCAATTAAAACGATAAACAAGCTGAACAATACAATCTTAATTGGATTAAATATCTTTCTCATATTGGATTTATTAATTTTTGATGTACAAATTATATATTCTGTTTTATCATTAGTCAGTCTCTTTATATGTACTATTCGTAAGTCAGCCAAGCAGTTGCCTTACAATCTTTACTAGAACTAAACCGAATCCAGTGTGCATTAAATCCTTCAGGAAAGTCAAAAATTAACATTTCACCTGCCTTTAATGAGAAAGTTTTTAACACGTGCCACCCATAAAAATCCACATCAACTTCAGCGGTAATTTTTACATCTTTATCAGCAACCAACTCCAAAGTTTTTTTATCATAACCCGTCATCAAATATTTGTCTGAAGGCTCGTTGGCTGTTACATCGGTATTTTTCCATGGACCGCCCTGCCCAACAGGTTTACCCAATTTCCACATGTCATCAACGTTACCAAACCAAAGGCCAGTACTTTTATTTTTTGACCTAAAAATGTGTCCGTCATTTTTAGCTTTACTATCGATTCCTGAAAGCACCAACATGCCTCGCCAGGTAGCATAATCAATAATTTTTTTATTATGAGAAGTTACCGGGCGTAATGAACTTAATCCTGCAGCACGGGGCATTTCATAAAATGTCCCATGGATATTCATCATAAATCTTTCTGATTCAATCTCACGGATACCTCTGGGCCAGACACCATCAAAGGGCTGACTAAATGCCGGATCTCCTTTAGGTAGGCGGACTCTTATACCATCATATTCCATAATAATGGATGCTTCATCTTCTTCAAATTCTTTAAAAAAACCAGAAATTGTTTTAACCTCCTCAGCTTTATTTTCTTTAGGTAGCAGAAAATTCAGTTTTTCATCTAATTCGAAATAGTTTTCTTTTCCTTTTTGGAAGTCTACCATTTGAAGGCTAAGGTTATGGGAAGCTGTCATAATCATTCCATAATTAATTTTTCCTTTTGAATTAATTCCAGCAAGGCCATCAAATATATTATCCTGATCTTCAGGAGAATAACCCTCTTGGTTAAAATGGAAAATAGCAGTTGCGCTGCAATCTGTATCAGAAATTACCCTTACCCATTGTGCCGAAAAGTCTCTGGGGAAAACATGGTATTTATATCCTTTTGCCGGCACGGTGATATCTTTATAGTGGTCCCATTCTCCATTTCCGGTGG
>CAYREN010000691.1:0-2363 GCA_964423255.1 uncultured Roseivirgaceae bacterium
GGTTTTAATTCCATTTAATTATTTCTTATCTTTCGATTCAAAATAAAATGCATGGTAACGTCTACGACAAGGGGAATCAGGATTAGTGTGGAGATTGAATACCAGCCGGCATATTCAAGTCCGACGCAGTTTCATTATGTATTCACCTACCGTATTACCATTGAAAATTTGAGTGACCAAACGATTCAACTCCTCAATCGACATTGGTATATTCACGATGCCAACCGTAGCCTGAAAGAAGTGGAAGGCGAGGGCGTTGTTGGCCAACAACCAGTATTGGAACCAGGGGAAATCCATAATTATGTTTCTGGTTGTAATCTAAAATCTGGTATCGGAAAAATGCATGGCAGCTATACAATGAAAAGGATAATGGATGGTAAAAGATTTGAGGTGAAAATACCAGAATTTACCATGGTCGTTCCTTACAAACTCAATTAGCCTTTGTTACCCATTCAGTTACTAAAAACGATCCCACTTTATTTCGATTATTTTTTAAAAGTTACAGACAAACATGGGCTGCAAGCGCCTTTTATATTTCAATTTTATTCATCGTTAATTGAAGGGTTGAAAGAGAATAGTGGAAATCCAACAATAGAGTCATGGCGAGAATCATTATTGAAGAATAAAAATATTGTCAAAGGAATTGACTTTGGCGCTGGAAGTCGGGTTAAAAGCAAGACAATTGCCTCTATTGCCAGATACGGGATTAGCTCCAAAAAGGATTGTTTATTGTTGCATGAATTAATTAGAATAATCCAGCCAAAAACGTGTATTGAGCTCGGCACATCTCTTGGGATTGGAACTGCTTATCTTGCAAAAGCGAGTGCTGATTGCAACATCTATACATTTGAGGGCAATGGTGATTTAATTAGAATGTCTCAAGCGCTTTTCGCAAAATTAAGTATCAATAATATTCATAATATCCAGGGAAGTATTAATGATACTTTACCAGAGAAATTAGAGGAGTTGGACATCATTGATATGGTGATAATTGATGCTAATCATACACAGGGGTCCCTTATTAGTTATTTTAATTTATTGAAGCCAAAGATGAATGATACTGGGATAATGGTGATAGATGACATTCGATGGTCGGCAGGAATGTACCGAGGTTGGAAGAAAATTGCATTGGATCAGCAGGTGACAATAAGTTTAGAATTTTTAAACAAGGGGTTTCTATTTTTCAGAAAGACTCGTCAGAAGCAACATTATATTTTGTCATATTGATAATTTTATTATTAAATAAGCAAAAACGTTGAAATAATTTATTTTAAGCATATTTTTGCAAAAAAGTAATTGTAAATAGTATAAGAAAATGAGTGAAAAATCCGACGAACTGAAATCTACTGAACCGAAAAAAAAATCAAACGTGGTTCTTATATTCATTGTTGCTGCGTTGGCGGTAATGTTGGTAGCTGCACTAGTAATTAATTATATAAGTCAAAATGATCTTAAAGATAGAAATGCAGAATTAATGGTAGTGTATTCTAAACTCGATTCTATAGGAGGAGAAATGCAGCAAAAGATTATTGAAATTGAGATGCTCGGAGGAAATGTTGATACGCTTAACATGATAATGGATTCTCTCAACATCGAAAAAGAAAAATTAATAGAAGACAGAACGAGGACGAGTAAGCAAATCAGAAAATTAAAATCAAGAGTGGAAGGTTATAGAGAATTATTAGTACTTAAAGATACAGAAATAGCCCAGCTCAAGAAGGTGAATGAAGAATTGGTGGTTGAAAATAAAGATTTGAAGGTTGAGAGGAATGAGTTGAATCAAACAATTAGAGCTGCTAAAAAAACCGAAGAAAAGCTTTCTGAAAAGGTGAAAGTTGCATCTAGATTGGAAGCTGAAAATATTGTTGTAGAAGCCTTGAGTAAAAAGGGCAAGGCAAGGGCAGATGAGTTTAGAGCGAGACAAATTGAAAAACTAAAAATAGCATTTGTTATAGCAAAAAATGATGTGGCTCCAATTTCTGGAAAAGAGATTCTAATGCGGATAATTGATGGAAATGATAATGTACTTTTCGATGTAGCAAGAGGGTCTGGCACATTTGTATTGGAAGGAAAGGAAACATTCTATACCGCAAAGCAAGAAATACTTTTTGATAACTCTCAGCAGGCCATAAGCTTCCTTTATGACAAGGGAAGTGAGTATTTGCCAGGCCGATATGTAATGGAGATTTACACCGATGGCTATCTTATGGGTAGTAAATCTTTTAGAGTTAAGTAACCTTTGTTTTATTTTTTTTGAGCCTAATTAGTTGATCAATTACGGCTTGGTGTTTATGGATTAAAATCTTATCTTTGCAGGCCAAAATTAATTTAATATTAAAAAGAACAATGGATTTAAAAAATTA
>CAYREN010000692.1:0-2363 GCA_964423255.1 uncultured Roseivirgaceae bacterium
CTTGTTGCAGAGTATGTCGAAGATCCGGAATGGAAGCAAAGGGCTATCAATTTGCTGGACGGCCTTATGACATATATTGTTGAAAATGATATGTGCCTGATCGACTACAATGGCTTACCCACACTTTGGGGAAGATGGCATCCAGCATATGTCAACCGTCTAGGGACTATGGTCGGAGACAGGAGAATTTGCTCGTCAAATATCATTGCATTTTTACAAATCGCATACAAATTTACCGGGAAGGAATTATTCAAAGAAAGCGCCTTTGAGCTTATGATCAAACATGGATATCTCGAAAACCTTGCCCGCCCTATATCAGATATTGGCCCGGCACCAGATGACGCAGATGAATGGAGCAAGATGCTATCTAACGGATGGAACCATTCTGATGATGAAATGTATTTTCTCGCCTATTGGGGTTTATTTCCTTATGCATTTAATGATACACTGAAAAATGTATATCGTGAAGCTATCCGCGATCATTGGGATTCGGAACGGCCAGAGAAGAATTCACTTTGGAATTTCTGCTATGCCATGACCGGGGCTGCTGATTTTGATTTGGAGGAATCCATCTGGCACCTCAAAGAATTTCCATTGGATATGATCCAGTTTGAAAGCAGAAACAGCCACAGAAAGGATTTGACTTTTTTAGAACCAAATTTTTGGGGCAAAACTACTTCTGAAGTACTGCCGCCTGACGAACGACCGGAGCTTAAACACAACCGTAGTTTGTTTAATCTTGATGCCGGAGATCGTCAAAGTGAATTGAGCGCCGGGGATACTTACTTGTTACCCTATTGGATGGGCAGGTTTTTAGGTGTGATTAGTGCTCCGGTTTCAAAAAAATAGATCAAAAAAAATGCCTTTAAAAGGAAACGTCAATCCCTTCAAAGGCACTTTACTTATTTAGCGTTTAAGAATTATAGTATTAAATCCCAACCTTCTCTTGGTTCTCTTTTTATAAGGTTTTTTGCATATGGGTAGGCATCGATTTCTTCCCATTCCTTTTTATATCTTGGGTTGCCATTTGCATTATTCAACTTAATAGACCTTGCAACACGAATTTTATCATCCTTATTGATATTTGTAAATTTCATATTTGTACCATCCCATTTCAGTACACGATTTAATCCCGCAAGTCGTGCCGCCACAGTTCCCATAACAACAACTTCATTGAATGGGCCTGCATAACCAAAGTGTGACTTTGTTTTTACGCGATTTTTAGGGTTTTCCTTGCAAGCTCGTACCCAATCTTTTTCATGGCCATCTATGCCTCCTTCTACAAGTCGTTCATTTACCACAGGCTTGTAATCTACAAATTTATCTTTGGGTAAATACACTGGATTCTTTGCATAACAGCCTGTAATAATTTTACCTTTAGTACCGACAAACATAACACCGCCATCGCCATCACCCATTTTCTCTCCATCATCAAGTTCAGATGGTCTATCTGGCATCAATCCACCATCATACCAAGTTACCTTCACTTCCGGCATTTTTACTTTTTTATAAGATTTTCTCTCTGGAAAATAAAAATTGATTTTTTCAGATTCCGGTGGAGAATCCATAGTCCATTTTGATGAACTTGCCTCAACTGCATCAGGGTATTTTAATCTTAAAGCACGCATAGCAATATCGAGAATATGACATGCCATGTCGCCAAGTGCGCCAGTTCCAAAATCCCACCTGCCACGCCAGTTCCATGGATGATAGGCTGGGTGATATGGTCTTTCCGGAGCCGGTCCTAACCACAGATCCCAATTAATAGCGTCAGGTTTTTCATAAGTATCTTCTGGGAAATTAAGACATTGTGGCCAAATTGGACGATTTGTCCAGGCATGTACTTCACGCACTTCGCCAATATCATTGTTCCAAATACTTTCGCATACCTCTGCGGTTGCTTCATTGGATGCTCCCTGGTTGCCCATTTGAGTTGCTACAGGATATTTCGCAGCAGCTTTAGTTAGCATCCTTGATTCGTAAACTGAATGTGTCAATGGTTTCTGGCAATATACGTGCTTACCCAATTTCATAGCATGAAGGGTAATAATTGCATGATTATGATCCGGAGTGGCTATGATCACAGCATCAATTTGGTCGCCAACCTCCTTGAACATTTTTTTATAATCCTGAAATGTATAAGGTTCGATTTTCTCAGGAAATTCTTCTTTAAATTGTTTAAGTCTGTTTTTAATCGGTCTTTTATCAACATCACAAAATGCAACGATATTTTCATCTGCACATTTACGCATATTATTGAATCCCATCGACAATCCAATTAGTGCGATATTCAATTTTCCGGGAGGAAATTCTTTTCTCTCTGCACATCCGGCAGTCAGATATGCTGGAACGGTAGCAACAGA
>CAYREN010000693.1:0-2359 GCA_964423255.1 uncultured Roseivirgaceae bacterium
CGATCTGCGCATGACCAAGGTGCAGCAGAAGATCTCCGGTTGCTTCCGCTCCATGAGGGGGGCGAAGAACTCCTGCTGGATCCGCAGCTACCTGTCAACCTGCCGCAAGCAGGGATTGACGGCTACCCAAGCATTGGCATTACTTCCCCAAGGCAAGAATCCAGAGTTCATGAAAGAGGGTAAGGCTCAATGTGGTTGATCATCACAAATTGCACTAAAATAACCATTAGGATTCCATCGTTGCAGGAAATCTAGAAAAAAGCATAGGCCCCGGAAACGAGCATGAAAATGGGGAAACTAATATTTATCGCATCTGCCGGTCATTCAGGCTCCACTTTACTAGATATATTGACCGGAACCATTCCTGGAATATTTTCAACGGGCGAAGTGGTTCATCTGCCCTGGCAGTTGTATCGCCACGAGAAATCAAAGCAAGGGAGATGTAGTTGTTCAAGTCCATTTAATGAATGTGAGGTTTGGGTAAGAATAATAAAATGCCTATCGCAAAAAGTAGGATATGAAATATATGACGATCCTTTTAATTTCAGAATGTCCATCGTTAACGATCGGCGTTATGATAAGCTTGGGCGGCTTGATAATAAAATCATCCGCCAAATAGTCAAATTTGGGTTAGTGCATAATTCAGATATATTGAACAGGTATTTTTATAGGAAATTGCTGGGAACCATAAAAAACAATTGGCTATTGTTCGATACAATTGAGGAAGTTACGGGAAATCAATATATTGTTGATTCTTCTAAAGATTATATTCGAATGAAATTTCTCTATGATTTCAGGCCAGATAATTTCTACTTGATACATCTTAAAAGAGAATTATATGGTGTGGCCTGCTCAGATAAAAAGCTTGGGAAATCCCCCTTTATGGCCGCCAAAGGAGCGCACCGTTTAAACAAGACAATAGAAACTATTTGTAGGCACAATAAAGGAATCAAATTACTTTCTATGAATTATGAGGATCTGTGTCGAGACCCTAATGCCGAACGCAAAAGGATCGCTGATTTCCTTAACCTGGAAAATCCAAGTTCCAATCTTCAAATTGACACCAAAGACAAACATCTGGTAGCGGGAAATGGTATGAGGCATAAAGGTAAAATTCAAATCGTTTTTGATGAGGAATGGAGAAGAAAACTTACCTCCAACGAAATATCAAAAATAAAAAGGCTTATGGATATATAAACATGGGCGGCCCCGTGTGAGGGTGTCCCTGTGTGTCAAGTTGACTCTGTAACCGGATTTCACGCAGGTGCTTTTGAAGCCCATACTTTTCTTACCTTGGTGCCACCATGAGTAATGAACTCACATCAAAGGAATACTGGGATCAATACTGGACTCCAAATCAGATAAAATATTCGAACTACAACCCAAAAAGAGGTCTTTTCTATTCCTACAACATGCTCTTTGGCAAGTATATCGAAGAGACCAAGCAAAGACTGAACAAGAAACGCCTCCGCATTATAGACTGCGGCTGCGGGGAAGGATTGATTTTACGTTACTTGGCTGAACAGTTTAAAGATCTTGAAATATGGGGCATCGAATACTCGGACGCGTACTATAAGGCAGAGACTTTGATGCAAAAACTTGGCCTCAAGGTAAACTTAATCAAGGGCGACATCCTTGATGGTTGGGATCCCGAGTTGGCCGGAAGCTTTGACATGGTTATTTCCATCGGACTTATTGAACATTTTCGAGACCCTTCTCAGATCATGAAACAAATAATGAATGCAGTCACAGAAGGAGGGTGTTTTCTCAGCACCATCCCTAACTTCAATGGATTATTCAACACGCTCTGGAAATTGTATGACAATGAGAATTATGCTCACCATATACCCATAACAAAAGACAGATTGATAGAACTACACAACTCGCTTAGCCTAATAGATGTTCAGTATTATGCATTAGGAAGTCCTTTGATCCCGGGTTTACATCACACACATACAAAGTTCCAGAAATTCTTGAAATTTGTAATCATGAATTTGAATAGTCGAGTACTCGGAAAGTTGGCACCACGCCAGGAATCTCTCGGAAAAACTTATCCGCTGCATCCAATGGCTGCATGCGCCGGGTATAGACAAAGGTGATCCCCCTATTTGTAAGCGCTCCATAGACCCCATCTACCGTACTTGCTGATTCCCCGTCACACTGCCTGCGTGCGTGTTCATAACCGGGGACACCCATGAGTCAACACCAGAATCGACGCCAGTTCTGGCGAGCGCATTTGGAACGTTGCCGAGGACCCTGTGTGTCAACCTCATACCCGACTTTGACAGTTATTGGGCACATCCAGGCCCCGGCCGCGAGTGGATGGTCCGTAGATCAAGGGGTTGGCGAGTGGCATCGG
>CAYREN010000694.1:0-2354 GCA_964423255.1 uncultured Roseivirgaceae bacterium
GATTGAAGCTATTAATTTGGGAAGTACAAATTAATGTGCTTTTTTTGAATCCTTTCCTGTTTTCAAATTTCAACAGCTAGTTTATGGCATCCAGTAGAGGCACTTTCTCAAACAAATTCGGATTTATCGCTGCAGCAGCAGGAAGTGCCGTAGGACTTGGAAATATTTGGAAATTTCCGTTTGAAGTAGGTAATGGAGGAGGATCAGCATTTCTAATTGTATATCTCCTTTTTTGTTTTGTATTGTGCTATCCAATCCTTGTTACGGAAATTGCCATAGGAAGAAAATCTCAAAAAAGTGCGCCGCTGGCATTTAAACCACTAGGCCATCCAAAATGGTCAATCATTGGGATTTTAGGAGTATTTTGTGCAGTTATCATATTATCATTTTACAATATTGTTGCCGGGTGGGTGCTGGGCTATTTTGTAGAAATGTTGCTGGGAAATTTTGAAATAGGAAATCATTTTAATGAATATGTAAATGACATAGCCGAAGTTGGTGGATACACAATTGCATTTTTATTGGCAACAGCATACATCGTCTCCCAGGGTGTGACCAAAGGCATAGAAAAATTCAGTAAAATCCTTATGCCACTGCTAATCGTTATCATCCTTTTGCTAACCATTTATGCCCTTACCTTGGACAGCGCCATGGAAGGCATTACATTTTATTTGGTGCCGGATTTTTCAAAATTGAATCTTAATGTCATTTATCGTGCGCTTGGTCAATCATTTTTTTCTCTTTCACTGGGTCTTGGAGCTTTGATGACCTATGGAAGTTACTTGAGTAAAAAGGAAAATATTGTTTCTGCCGGTGCTATCATTACCATTGTTGATGTGGGTATTGCATTTCTTGCGGGTTTGATGATATTTCCATTTGTGTTTTCACAAGGAATTGAGCCGGAAGGAGGTGCAGGACTAATCTTTATGACAATGCCTGGAATTTTTCAGACAATGGGCCCAACACTTGGCGCCATCATCGGATCTCTATTCTTTTTATTACTTTCATTTGCAGCGTTGACTTCTACAATTTCATTATTGGAGCTTCCAGTAGCCTACATGGTGGACAAGCACAAAATCAAAAGAAAAAATGCGGTATGGTATTCATCGGCAATTATATTATTGCTGGGTATTCCGTCCATGCTCGGAAATGGTTATTCAGAATTTTTTACGAATTTTATCACCTATGTCGGTGCTGAAAAACCGGTCAATTTCATGGACTTTGTTACAGATATTGCATCAAATACACTATTACCTTTTGGTGGCTTGATGGTGAGCATATTTGCTATTTATGCCTGGAAAAGAGTCAACCTTTTTGAAGAACTTTCACAAGGGAATGCCAAATTTCCTAATACATTTTTAGCAAAATATATTGGATTTTCACTCAAGTACATTGCCCCGCCAGTACTAGGAACAATATTCATCATTACCGTACTGGAAATATTCTTCGGCGTAAAAATTATATAGCTGCCCAAATGACACTTTGTCATTGACCAGATTGGAAGTCAGTAACTCCATTGATTGATACGTCTAGTTTTTTATAATCTGATAAGGCAATATTTTTCGAAATACTTGCTGCTTAATTTTATAATTTTTTACATTTATATCTATTTTAATAATCTTTTATAATCCTCAACAAATTTTTTAATTATGAAAGAAAATCTTGAAGAATATATCAAATTTAGAAAAGGTGAAACACGCATGCCAAATCACCTGAAACCAAGAAAAGAACGCTCAGGAAGACTTTATGAAAATCCGATTTTGGAGCGGATGACAAGAACCCCGATATGGGTTCCACAGGTCATGTGGGTGGTTATAAGTTCGGTATTGTTTTGGTATTCCTTTACTAAAGTAGGCATTCAATCGGAGGTGATTATAATATTAGGTTTTGGTGGTTTCCTCACCTGGACACTTGCTGAATATGTGGTACATCGATTTTTGTATCACACAGAAACTAATTCCGATTTGCTTTACGATATTCAATATAAGGGTCATGGATTTCACCATTTATACCCAAAAGATCCTGAAAGATTGGCCATGCCCCCAATTCCTGCACTGGTTTTTTCCAGCTTATTCTTTGCTTTGTTTTATGCCATAATGGGGTTATATGCATTTGCTTTTTTCCCTGGATTCATGATGGGATATAATGCCTATATTACCTTACATTATTATCAACATGTAGTGAAGAGTCCAAAATACAAACCCTGGAAAAAACTATGGATTCATCATAAGGCTCATCATTATTCAAATCCATATGCTGCATTTGGGGTTTCCACCAGATTATGGGATTTCATCTTTGGAACCATGCCTAATAAAAAAGTCAAATCAATGAATTGATTGGCCTTTGATCATAAT
>CAYREN010000695.1:0-2346 GCA_964423255.1 uncultured Roseivirgaceae bacterium
GAAGAAGGGATATGGGATTATAACTCTGTTCATTTTTCAAAATTTGACACTCTGATCAATACTTGCTTTCATTTTGTAAACACCTCCGAGTCGGGCTATTCAGTTAAAGAGTTAGATGATAAACTGCATGTAAATGTAAAACTTTCATTGACCGAATTATATAAACGAAAGGACTTGTACAGGGAAAAATGCAAGGGCGAATATGTGTATTTTAATAAACATCATCCACGTAAAAACCAGCAATTACTCATACGGCATTCACAAAATGATACAGCGGTTTTTAATATTGATAAACTTTCCGGTCATGTTGTCACCGATGAGTTAAAAGCATTGATTATTTTGTTTTACAGTATTTTAAATGAGAAGCAAAGAAGACTAAGTTTTTCCTAAGGAAAAAAGCCCTTCGGGGAAACGCCGTACTTAACTGATACCCAAAGATGCAATATATTTGCTGTAATGAAATCCAAGCGGCAATGAAACACAAAGATAAATTAAGTCAGCACTATAAAGATATATTAGAAGGTACGTACGACTGCGTTGATAGATTAGTTCTCAATGGCTATTATCCAATAGGTCACTCTCCTGGAGGTATGCGGACATGGTTTAGAAATTTGAAAGGCTCAGACAAGGGGTTAAACAATATCACGTTAATGCGCATGTCAGGAAGATTTAGTAGTCGGATTAGAGCCTTTTGCAAAAAGGAAGATGTTCCATTGGCATATTTCAAAGCAAAAGAACGCAAACATGAAGAAGCAGAAAAATTATTGCCAACAGATAAAAACTTTACGGGATTATTTGCTGTATTTGTTTCCAAGGCACCGGCAATGGTGTGGGATATAAAAGAATTTGGTGCCGGTAAAATAGACATCCGTAAAAAAACACCTGCCTCATATATTAATCACTATTCTTTTCACATCATAGATCAGAAGTGGGGGCATATCACCATTAAAATCTCCGGTCATTTTCCGTTTGGCGCTCAAATTATATTAAACGGTCATGAATGGGTGGAAAGGAGAAAAGGAATAAAAAGACTATCGGTAATAAAAGAAGGAAATTGTTTTACGAGCTTTTCCAACGGTGAAGCGCTCTCGAGAATTGCAGATACCTTAAGTATACAAAAAGGGCAGCTTGCGGACGTGTGTAACCGTTGGATTTATAGGTGTCTGTGGTTTGGTTTGGATCAGGAAGAACAACAGAGGTCAGGGTTTAAGTATCAATATTCCATTTATCAAGTAGAATACAGTCGTAATCTGCTCTTTAAAAGAGGAACGCAATTAGATCAGATGTATCAAAACCTGATTACTCTTACACGAGGAAAATTGGATATTAAGAGGCTTGTCACTATGATGGGAAGAAAGAACCGTCCATATAACCGTAAACAAAAACGACCTGGTATTGAAATCCGTATAGAGAAACCTAATTACAATTTGACGATCTTCAAAATTCACTTTGGGAAGATCACGCTTAAATTGTATGATAAAGGCGAACGGATTTTGAGAGCAGAAATTGTGGTTCATAATGCCAGAGAATTGAAGTGTAAACGAAGTGTATCAAATTTTGAGGAGATCGTAAGCAAATTAAACATCATCATGAATAATTTTATGGATAATCTTTGCTATACACATGTATCTGTTTTGGATGATGGTTCTTTTAAGCAATTAACGAGTCCAAGTAAAAAAGGAGAACAACGACTTGCCGGAGTTGATATCAATAAAAACAGAACTATTGCCATAATGGAAAGCGTATTGATATTGGCGATAAAACCCAACGGATATACTGCAAAAGATATAGCCAATCTAATGAAAGAAAGGTTGGACAAAAAACAGGCAACGGATTATTCACCAGCTAAAGCAGCTTATGACATCCGCAAATTAAGAGGAAAAGGATTAGTAGTAAAAATAGAAAAAAGCAGGAAATACAAAACAACAAAAAAAGGAATAGAAACAATCATCGCAGTTTTAGCGTTTACTCAAAAAATAATGCCAACAATATTGTCCTCTATTAATAAAGATGTTATATCTGATAACCCTGATGAAATGCAAAATATTGACAAAATCTATATAAACATAAGAAAGGAAATTAAAGAAATACATCAACAATACGGCATAAAAGTAGCAGCGTAAATATCGTTAACATGTTATCATTAGTGGCTTTTTAAGAGCCTAAAAGATCCACGTGCTCAATCTTCTCAGGAAGATCTTATACAACAATTTGATTTTCTTATCGAAATTAGAGATAAAATTACAGAGGCTCATCTGGCTATTATCGACATCAGAAAAGTAAAGACCCAACTTCAGGCATTGAAAGAAAAACCATCTACGAAGGAACAGGAAAATTCGCAACGTC
>CAYREN010000696.1:0-2344 GCA_964423255.1 uncultured Roseivirgaceae bacterium
AACGTGAAACGATCTTCGCTTCATGTAAATTCTTTTTCTGGTAATGATGATGCAATGGTGCCATCAGAAAAATCCTGCGACCTTCACCATATTTTTTTCTTGTGTATTTAAAATAAGAAACTTGGAGAATTACTGAGATATTCTCTATTAGGAAAATTCCACATAAAATGGGAATCAGAAGTTCTTTTCGGATAGAAAGTGCAAGTACGGCTATAATTGCCCCTAGAGATAAACTTCCCGTATCACCCATAAATACTTGGGCCGGGTAAGCATTATACCATAAAAACCCAACGCATGCTCCAACAAATGCTGCACAGAATATCACCAACTCACCCGAACCCGGGATATACATAATGTTGAGGTAATCTGAAAAGATAACATTGCCTGAAACATAGGCCAACATAGCCAACGTGAGTCCGATGATGGCAGAAGTACCGGCAGCCAGGCCGTCAATTCCATCCGTAATATTTGCACCATTGGACACTGCCATGATAATGAGAATAACAAAGCCAACATAAATTGGCATGGTTAGCCAATCACCTAAGCCGAGCGTAAAAATGTTGTAATCCAGCTCGTTATTTTTCATAAATGGAATGGTCGTCTTGGTAGATTTTACATCTTCATATTTTAGTTCGCTCATGGTCACGCCATTCTCAATGATCTGACCTGGATCAAATTCTCTAACCATTACTTCCTGATGATAAAAAAGTGTGAGCCCCACAATCAATCCCAGGCCAATCTGTCCGATTATTTTGAATATGCCCCTGAGCCCTTCTTTATTCTTTTTGAAAACTTTGATATAATCATCAAGAAAACCAATTAATCCCATCCAACAGGTGGCCACCAGGATGAGGACGATGTATATGTTTGCTATTTTAGAAAAGAAAATAGTTGGCAAGATGATGGCCATAATGATGATAATTCCTCCCATAGTCGGGGTGCCCTTTTTTTCCATTTGACCCTCTAACCCAAGATCTCTTATGCTTTCTCCAACTTGTTTTTTTAACAAATAATTGATGAGCTTTTTGCCAAAAGTGATGGTGATGATCAAGGATACAAGTGCTGCCATACCTGCACGGAAGGAGATATATTGAAATACCCCAGCTCCAATTAAGTCAAATTCTTCTTTTAGATATGTGAATAAGTAGTAGAACATTTATTCCTTATCAGATTTATCGTTTGACATCAATTTTTCCAATTCCAATAGGATTTCTTTATCACTAAATTCTCTTTTAACTCCTTTTATCTCCTGATATGTTTCATGGCCTTTACCAGCTATTAAAATGATGTCTTCACCTTCTGAAAGTGCCAGTGCCGTTTTTATAGCCTCCTTTCTATCAATGATGGAGAGCGTCTTTTTAAAATCAGAAGCCCGTACACCTTTTTTCATTTCTTCGATTATTTCTTCGGGTTCTTCATCCCTTGGATTGTCAGATGTAAAAATTACCCTGTCGCTAAATTTACAGGCGATATCAGCCATGACAGGTCTTTTTCCCTTATCTCTGTTCCCTCCGCAACCTATTACTGTGATCACTTGTTCGTTTTTGGTCCGGATTCCAGCTATGGTTTCTAATACATTATTTAAGGCATCGGGCGTGTGCGCATAATCGAGGATGGCAATGATTTTGCTTTTTAATGGAATACGTTCAAACCTGCCAGATACAGCTTTCAAGGAAGATAATGTGACCAATACCTGCTCTTGCTCTTCACCCAAAAGCACGCCAATTCCATAAGCGGTAATTATATTATAGGCGTTGAATTCTCCTATCAGACTAAACCAAATCTTGAAATTATCTATTTCCAACTCCAGGCCGATCAACGAATTGGTAAGGATTCTTGCCTTATAATCAGTCATTGACCTAACTCCAAAAGTCTTTTTTATCGCCCTGGTATTTTGAAGCATTACCCTGCCTCTTTTATCATCGGCATTGATCAGCGCAAAAGCCTCGGAACTTAAACTGTCAAAAAGTTTCTTTTTAGCTTTTATATAATTATCAAAAGTCTGGTGATAATCGAGATGATCATGACTAATATTGGTAAACACAGCCACATCATAGTTGAGCCCTGAGATTCTTTCCTGGTCAATTGCATGGCTGCTTGCTTCCATAAAACAATGCGTGCAGCCAGCATCAACCATTTTTTTTAATAATTGGTTTATTTGTAATGCATCTCCGGTAGTATGTGTTGAAGACAGTTCTTGTTCATTAATTTTATTGTAAATGGTCGACAGCAAACCAACATTATACCCCAGTTCTCTAAAAAGATTGAAGAGCAGAAAAACTGTTGTTGTTTTCCCATTGGTGCCTGTAATGCCAACGAGTTTTAATTTTGATGAAGGATTTCC
>CAYREN010000697.1:0-2339 GCA_964423255.1 uncultured Roseivirgaceae bacterium
ATCTAAGCCAATATGAGACTGGGCCTTGGATTTTGTACTCACATCTGCCAATGGAATATCTCCTTTGTGGCCTAGTTCAAAAACAACTGACGCAATCTTCAATCGTGCTTCTTGTGCTTTTATTATTCCTGTGCCCAATATCCGTAGAGTTTCTACAGGGGCATGAAAGGCTGCTCCATGGCTTGCAGCAGCAAAATCCCATCTCCACTGCGCATGTCGGATATCTGTCAATGCATCTTTCATTTGTTCTTCTGAAGCACCCAAATTCCAAGCAAACTCAGCTTCCAGATGTGTTTTGACTAATAAGTGCTCAAGCTGACCTCTGTTTTCCAGCACCCTGTCCATATCGGCATAAACACTATTTGTTAGTTCCTCTTCACTTTCCCTGTGACACACCTGACAACTATTGGCAATATTGTTCAATGGGCTTTGGATTTTGTGATCAGTAAATTTCACCCCTCCTTCAGATTTGTACGGCATGTGACAATCTGCACAAGATACACCACGTCTTGCGTGGATTCCAGTCTGGAATATTTCATATCCCGGGTGTTGTGCTTTTATCATTTTAGCTTTGCTCAACTTATGAGTCCAATCACTAAAATTAATTTTGTCGTAGTATTTTTCTATATCTTCTGCTGTCATCCCATCATCCCATGGGAAAGTTAGATAAGGCACTCCTTCATATGGTTTTTTCTTATTGAAATAATATTCAACATGGCACTGGGCACAAACAAGAGTTCTCATTTCCTGGTGTGTCGCCTCATTGATATCCTTTCCTTGTCGCTCAAATGCTTCTACAAGTGCAGGTCTTGAAATTTGCAAATCCATGGTTTTTTCATTGTGGCAATCGGCACATCCAATTGGGTTGGCTATTTCTCCTCCATGGCGAGACCATTTACCCATATAAAATTCCTTCACACCTTTGTCATTCATCAACCTGGGCACGTCAGGGCTTTTACATGTCCAGCAGGTTGCTGGCATTGGGCCATCTTCAGCATTGGTTGGCCCACCGGTCCGCAGGGTTTTTTGAATATCACTGATTGCATATATATGCCCTTTTGGCTGATTATAATCTTTCGCAAATCCATAACCGGCCCAGAGTATTACAAGATCAGGGAATTGCTCCAATTGATCGATATGGGCGTTACCATTATACTTACTTACGAAAGAGGTATCTCTCATTTTCAAATAGCTCTCATATTGCTTGGGATAGTTTTGTCCCCAAACAATATTGCGAGGTTCAAACTGCTCGATATCTATCTTTTTTTGATCTAGAAATTGAGCCTCTGTTCTACGCTCAATAATACTTGAAGTCAGCAAACCAAGTCCAAAAACGATAAGTGCCGTTATGATAAAGAATATCCATCCCAACCACGGTTTTGTTTGTACTTTTTTTCTTATTGTGCCCATAATTATAAAATGATTAATTGTTTGAATTTAGATTTCTGATAAAATCTGGAACGGGACTTCCCGGCAAAGGTACTCTGGCATTCGGTGTTGAGTTCAATCCCTTTACTCTGCCATGGGGAACTTCCCTATGGCAATCCCAGCAAAGTTTTCCTTCTCCGTGCTTTTTATCTGCCAGGGTCACATTTAATAGCCCTACATCTCGATTGACATTTTGATGACAGCCCTGGCAATTTTTTTGTACTACGGCTTGACCAGCATCATGCATTTTTATCACTTGTGGTTCCAACCTGAAAGTAAACATGGTAGCATGCCTCAGTCCATCTTTGGCCTTAAAGAAATATTTATTAAACACATTGTTGTGAGGTACATGACAATCATTGCAAACTGCCACTTCTCTATGACTGCTGTGTTGCCATGTGGCAAATTCTGATCTCATCACATGACAGTTGACACATGTCTTGGGATCATCTGATAAATAAGAAACAGCATTGGAAATATACAATGTGTAAATGAGTATTCCACTGAATAATGCAATGAGCAAATTGACATAAAAAAGCCAACTAGATGGGGGTCGGAGGTAATTTAATACTTTCTTCATACCTCTTTAAGCTAAGGTTTTTTTGTAGTAAATAATTGTGGTTTGAAGGCGATCATAGCCCATGCCCAATTGTTTGTTGCTGATTTATTGCCTCCACCCTTCACTGCCTCCATGGTTTCTGTGGCAAACATTTGCGAATATCCAAGATTAATTTTCAAGTCTTTAGTCAGTACTACTGTATATACAATGTCAATTTCTGTTCCGAGACCAGCACTAAATGTATCATTTGATGAATCACTGTTTTTATAAATATCAACAGGACTGGCAAAATAATGAATGTTTGCGGCAAGATTTGATTTTTTACCCAATTTAAATTTTGTTTTTAAGTGCA
>CAYREN010000698.1:0-2333 GCA_964423255.1 uncultured Roseivirgaceae bacterium
CAATATCAGTATCGCTGCTCAAGGAGATATGGCTGCTGTTGGTCCATATGCTGCCTTGCTTGATGGTAATGTAAAGGCCCTCATTCTTAAAAATCCGCCAGCGACACAGAATATTGCAAGTCAACCAGATGGAAGAGGTGAAGCAATTGAGATGCTCAACTGTCTTCGAATTACTGACCTACCCCAAGTTGCAGGGCTTATGTATCCAAATGAGTTTGTAGCAATAGGTGAATTACCTAATACTTATAAATGGACAAAAGAACTTTATAAGGATTTAGGAAAACCAAATGATTTTATAAAGGTTCAGAAATTATCTGAGTGGCTGGATGATTAAAAAAACAACCAAACGATATGGTAAAAGGGTAAATATTACTTTACATTATATAACCTCAATAATTCATGAATATTCTCCATTTAGTGATAAGGAATTGACAATCAGTAAATTCATTTAAATTGAATAAAATATTCAAAAATAATTTTTGAATTCAATGTCAATACCGTGATTTCTAACTTAATACAAGTATTAATAATTATTCCCTGCATTATGCAGGATAAATAAAAATTTTATTGGAATTTATAATTATGAGCAAAGAACACAAATATACGATTGAGATGAAGTGGACTGGAAATCTGGGGCAAGGGACCGAATCCTCTAAGGCCTATAAAAGGTATCACGAAATAAAAAAAGAAACAGGGGATGTAATACTAGGCTCTTCTGATCCGGCCTTAAAAGGCGACCCGGAAAGATACAACCCTGAAGAGTTATTGTTGTCAACATTATCTTCTTGTCACATGCTGATGTACTTGCACTTGTGTAGTAAGCATAAGATTACAGTTACTGAATATATAGATCACCCTGAAGGAATCATGGTGGAAGATGAAAGAGGTAGTGGTCGTTTTACTTTGGCAACACTAAAACCTGTTATAAAAATAAAGGAAGAAGAAAAAATGGAAGCTGCAATAGAATTGCACCATCAGTCTCATGAATATTGTTTTATAGCCAATTCAGTAAATTTTGAGGTTAATGTTGAACCAAAAATAGATTTGGAAAAAAGATAGAATGGATAGTTGGTGATGCGTGAGTCATATCAGGATTTTATCTCTTCTCATCTGCTGGGAAAGACAAATTATTATTGGTATACTTTCTTATTTTTCCATTGAGGTTTTCTATCAAGTTTGTGGTGAATATTATTTTGCGTATTTCTAGTGGAAATTCAAAGAAAACTGTGAGTTCATCCCAGTTATCTCTCCAGCTTTTGATGACGTAGGGTTATTGTCTTCCTATTGTTTGGTGAAGTCCTCCAGGGATGCTTTTGCGGCTGCTCTATAGGGAGCATTGAATGTCTTCTTGATGGATGAGTTAAAGCTTTTTTGTCTTTTGGGTAATAGATCTCTAGTACTCTACGATCTGAGATATATTTGTCTAACTGATTTATACAATTCAATAATTTCAGAAAATACAATCTGAAAAGTAAAATTTAACCGTCTTGAGAACTGCTATCAATTCTATTAACTATTTTGATTTACTTTTGAGCCAGTCCATCAGATCAGTCTGATATTCACCCAAATATTTGTGCCCTACTCCTTCAATTTCTGTCCATTTCAAATCGACATTTGCTTCAAGAAATAAGTCCTTCAATTTTCTATTAGCTTCTGTAAACTTTTCTTTTTCACCCCATGCCATCCAAACAGGAATATTCTTGAAAGTCATGACTTCTTCATGCGATGGTTCTAATCTGGCTCCGGAATATATCCCTACAGCAGCCCATCGGTCAATAGTTTTTTGAAAAATTCGGAAAGTGCCACCACCACCCATGGAGAATCCATACAAATACTGTCTTTTGCGATCTGTAGTAAATGTTTTGTCAAAATCTGCTAAAACCTCTAATATATCTGTTTCAGCTATTTCACGATATCCTTTATCACCTCGTCCCCATGGGCGAACAAACAAGCCTTCTTTTCGGTATCCCTGACTGGTAACTCCTTTTACTTCTGGTTGCAGAGGTTGATACAACATTCTTCTGGGGTTATCATTCTTCCCTCCACCACTACCATGCAACTCAATATAAAGTGGATAGTCATCCTTATTTTCGTCAAAGTCTTTGGGTACAAATAACCAATAATAACTATACATTCCATCTGTGCCAGATTTGAAAGACATCATTAAGGGTCTGGGTCCATTTAAATATGTCTCCCATTTTGATCCCTCCTCTTTAAAAAAGTCGAATACTTTTAAAGCTTCTTCAGTATTTTGTTCTGTGACGCCAAAACCATGTGTCGTATCCAATGAGAACAAGGCTACAGTTTCAAAGTGTCGTTTGAGCAGCTGATTC
>CAYREN010000699.1:0-2331 GCA_964423255.1 uncultured Roseivirgaceae bacterium
AAGACACTAACAAAGCTATTTAGTTTAGCATGAGGACATGCGAAATAGACTATAAGTGGTTTCTCGAATATGGTGCAGATCATGTGATCATGATGGATCTTTCCCATTCGGTCGACGATGTTGTGCAGCGTAATCTTACCGGATTCAAAAATGTGGATGTGATTCAGTGCTCCATTGATGCGCCACCTTTATGTGATCGAAGCATTGATGGCATAGTCTATTGTCACAATGTGATCCAGCATACTCCTTCGGTGGAAAAAACTGCACATGCCCTCTTTGCATTGACTGCGCCCGGCGGAGAGTTTGTTTTTAACTGCTATCACTTAAATGATCAAGGCCTTATTCGCTGGGTTCGTTTTCACCTGATCTATAAACCACTGCGCGCGGTGCTTTCGCGAATACCGTTTGGTGTAATCATGGCTTATGCTCGTCTATTGGCAGCTTTGCGCTTGACACCCGTTCTTGGCGTGTTTTTAGAAAAATGCGGATTCTGTGTGCAGGGGGATGTCCCCAGGATAAGTGAAGAATCCTCTTGGGAAAGAATGATGCGACGCTTCCATAACACGAGTCTCAATACCTTTGATGGGTTTGGTTCACACCAATATCAACATCATAAATCTAAAGATGAAATTAAGGCTTTGGTCAGTGCTTTACAGCCGGATGCCTCCAAAGTTCTGAATATGGACAAATATTGTCTTCGACCTATGGCCATTGGCTGCGCAATACGTATCTTCAGATAATAGTGTTACTAACCGTCTATATATAACTACTTCATGATCGCCTTAAGGGCCACGTAATCAGAACTTCGGGTTTCCCCCCATCATAAACTCAATCTCTCGTTGCTCTTCGTTCCTCTGTGGGAACCTATATTTCTCCTTTACGGCTTATACAACATTTGAATGAATATACCTTGGAACAAAATTTTTAAGGCAACTCCAGAGGCTACATGGGTGTTCGTTGGGCAGGCAGGAACTGCCATCGCTGGATTAATTGGAATAAAATTATTAACTCATGTTCTTAGTCCCGGTGAATTTGGGCGCTTGGCTATTGCGAATACAATTGTGGCTCTTATTGGAACAAATATTTTTGGACCTCTTAGTCAGGGTGTAATGAGATTCTGGGCCATCTCAAAGGATCGTGGCAACTTAGATGCTTTTTACCGTATTTCAAATCGGTATGCCCGATATGCCATTTATATAGTTTCATTATTAATAATTATGTCGAGTCCTCTCTTGCTATCGAAGGATGCCAGCTGGGCTGTTCTGCTGACACTTTCTCTTGTTGTTGGCGCAGTTACAGGGTGGCTGGGCCTGAGAATCTCTGTGTTCACCGCTGCTCGGAAAAGGAAACAGATTGCTCTTCTTAATATAGGGAATTCTTTCCTTCGGCCTGTAATTGCCGCACTCCTTATAATATTAATAGCCTCGAATGCAAGTTGGGCTTTGGTTGGATACTTTTTAGCTACATTCATGGCACTATTGATAGCAGAACGTATTTACCGTCATACTGTTTCTGAAACTGCATCTTCCACAATAGAATCGAGTAAAGCCTCATTTTCTTCTAAAAAATTGGGTAAAGAGATTCTTTCCTTTTCTTGGCCCTTTTTTGTTTGGGGCATTTTTGGTTGGGTCTATTTGTCCTCAGATCGGTGGGCACTACAGACATTTTGTGGTGCCAAGGTAGTTGGTGCTTTTGTTGTAGTATCGCAATTAGCCGTGTATCCTCTGATTTTTGGTTCCGGTTTTTTAAGTACATTCTTTACTCCCATAGCATTTCAGAGGGTAGGGGATCTTGCCAATCGTCAAAATGTAAGTTCTGCCAATAAACTTTTAGGTGTAATGACAGGTATTTATGTTTTAGGGGTAGTTATATTAATATCGTTATTTTTTCTATTTCATTATTCCCTGGTTCTCCTAATAAGTAATCTCCAATATGCAAAATTTTCATTTTTGCTGCCATGGTTGACTGCTGCATGGGGACTTTTTTATTTGGGGCAGGTGCTTTCTGCTTTTGGTATGCTTGCCAATAACTCCAAAATTTATATTATGCCAAAACTGGTATCTGCAATAGTGGCAGGGGGTAGCACTTTTTATCTGGCTTCAAAAATTGGGCCTGTCGGTGTAGTATATGGGCTGGCAACTGCAGGTTTTGTTTATGCCTTATGGTGTGCAATAATAGCATGGAAGGTGGCCGGAGGATTGCAAAAAAAATTGGCAAACATAGAAGGGAAGAGTGGGAAGGGGGGGCGACCTTAATTAAATATTTTGGTATAGACTATATTCGGGAATCCTCTTTGTCTGGGCCATCATCCGCAGTTTGTAATCCTTATTG
>CAYREN010000700.1:0-2326 GCA_964423255.1 uncultured Roseivirgaceae bacterium
GAATATTTTGTGACCGATCAAAAACTGAATGCTGCAAATACTGCAAGAGATTTTGGAATGAAATATTTTTCTGTAAAAACCATTGAAGCATTGCCAAAATATTTAGCAGAGTTCTTTGATCCAAAATCCGGCCCTTCGATATTAGAAATAGAAACAGACCAAAATATTAATATAGAAGTATTTGAAGATTTTAAGTTAAAGGCGTCCCAATTGTGGAAATAAAGCATAGTTGTACAAAGTGAAATGCTATAATTCCGATATTATAACATTCAATAATTATCCCCCGAACTATTTGGGTTAAAAATCATGAAATTTGAATCCTACTCACAATAAAAATAGTTATTTACAAGCGTTTAGACTCAATGGTAATTCATTTCTGTATGATGACGCCGTAAATGGGAATATTGAATTGGGAGGTAAGTCAGATTTTGAAAAAAAATCACTTGAATTTATTAGGTGCTGGCTCTCTGGACAAGATGTTTTTTTATTGAAGACATCAGGGTCTACCGGGAAACCAAAAGAAATCAAGTTCACCAAAAAGCAATTGGAGAAAAGTGCGGCACGGACCAATAGACATTTTAATTTGAGACATGGGCAAACAATTCTTTCTTGTCTGGATACAAAATTTGTGGCGGGGGTGATGATGATTGTGAGAGCTATTGAAGGTAAGCTCAAACTAATAATTGTTGATCCGTTACAACTTCTTCAAAAAATCAACAATGAATCAAAAATTGAATTTTGTGCTTTTACTCCATATCAGTTTGAATCATTGCTGGATGAAAAACCTCAAACATTGGCAAATATCCATACCATTTTGATTGGAGGAGCTGCGATAAACCCATCATTGGAAAAGCAGATGGAACAAGTTAATTCTAATATTTTCCATAGTTATGCGATGACAGAAACCTTGACGCATATCGCAATTCGGGGAGTAAATGGTGACAAAAGGACAGCAATATATAGTGCAGTAGAGGGTGTTAGATTTTCATTGGATAAAAGGGCCTGCCTTGTCATTCATGATCAAATACTAGGTATCGATGGGTTAGTGACAAATGACTTAGTTGAGTTGATTGATGAGAGGTCATTCAAATGGATTGGAAGAATTGATAATGTGATCAACTCGGGTGGAATCAAAATTCATGTAGAAGAATTAGAAAATAGGATAGGGGAGATTCTTCAAGGTCATGGAGTTAATCAACGGTTTTGCATTTTATCCATCCCTGATGAAAAGCTTACTAATAAGATAATCTTACTGATAGAGCGACCTGAAAGGCTAATTGATGATGTGGAAATCTTGGATATTTTAAAACGAAATTTGCTCAAATACCATGATCCAAAAGTATTAATTGAAGTTTCGAAATTGGTTCTTGCGAATACTGGTAAAATTGATAGAATCGAAAACGCGAGATTATATCTTAGTAAATTGACTATAAATAAATTATGATAAAAATTGAATTGTTTGATAAACTTATAATTGAGTACAACACTGGACCAATTCCTCCACCATTTTGCCATAGGTATAAAATAATATTAAGTAAAGATGATAGGGGGATTTTTTCGATTGATTTGAGTATAGAATATTATGATCGAGATGAAATTACAGAAGAGGAGATATTTGAGGAAGGATTTTTTTTAGATGATAATTTCAGTTGGAAAGGGAGCTTACCATCTATTTGGGGTCGTGAAGTGGAGAAGAAGCTCGAGATATCCAATTGGAAGAAGAAAAACTTCATCAGTGAAAATGGTTCAGAGTTTGCAATAAGGATATTTCGTAACAACCAATTTGAAATATTGAAGCCTGCTGATGTGAGGATATGGGAAATATTTGCCCATGAGATCATTCAAGCTATTTTTGAAATTAGTGAAAAAGAATCACCGTTAAAGATTAGTTTTTTTTCCAATGGTAATGGTTCTACTGACAAAACTATTATAATCGATTTCACCTATTCTTTTGCCCAAAGGGTGGTTCTGCTGGCACCTATTCAAAAAGACAAAAAATCAATTGGATGGGAGGAAGGTCAAAAATTACTGAAATATATCTTCAACTTTGATTATTTGCCAGAAAATAGTTTTGATAAAATCCCCAAGAAACAAGGAAGTTATATCTCTCCTGGTGATGGGTATTGGTATGAATTAACAGCAAATGAAAATGCCAATAAAGCATCAATTGCTCAAATCAATAGGCTGATCGAAACATTGAGGAGCTATGGATAACATGATGAGGTGGAGGAGAGTAATCATCAAATTTCCATATATAGAATCATTTATCCTTTAGCTTTATTACTTCTTGCTGTAAATCCAATACAATATCTGCGAGTTTTTTTAA
>CAYREN010000701.1:0-2325 GCA_964423255.1 uncultured Roseivirgaceae bacterium
GGGAGTTTGCGCGTAGGCTCTCGTAATCTTTAATAAAAAAAATGAAATACCACCTTATCTTAGCCTATACAATAATATTGTTATCCTGCAATAAAGAAAATAATACAGGTACTTCTTTAGAAAACAAAGCTATTCCAGTTTATAATCAAGCTTATCAGGAAAATTTTGAAGAAGACAAAATTAGTGACATTATAATTAATGCTCATAATGCATATGTGTTATTAGACCCTTTTCAAGACAATATAACAGAACATATTGCTACCATAAAATCGAATAACAATGAAATAGGAGCTTATATCAGTATCGGAACAGGTGAAACATATAGGAATGATTATGTGCAAATGCAGTCATTTTTAGTTTCTACACCTTGGGGACAATGGCCTGACGAATATTTTGTAAATTCTACTACTACAGGAATAATAAACTTAATGAAATCCCGAATAGACAAAATTGCAAAATGGGGATGTGATTGGGTAGAATTTGACAATATGGACTGGATTTATGATGACGATTTAAGATTAGCATATGGCTTTCAAGTAACAGAAGAAGAGGGTATTGCATATTATCAAGAGTTATGTGATTATGTTCATTCAAAAGGAATGAAATGTATGGCAAAAAACCTTGTGGAAAATGCCTCTGATTTTGATGGCGTATTGTATGAATCATATAATGACGATAAGAATTGGTGGGAACAATCTGGTGCACAAAGTTTTTTAGATGCAGGTAAAATTGTAATTATTAATCACTACAACGAGACAAACTGCGGACAGGTATATTCAGACTACAAAGGCATTTATAATGAAAATCTTTCATTTATATGCGAAGATGCCAACTTACAGAAATATGTCCATTTTAATGAATGAATACGGTGAGAATTATCAATTAAAAAATTGAATTGACAAAAACTAAAGATAACAACTAAGTATTCGGCTTGCCAATAGGCCAGAGATCAATACTATGTTGACTACTTATCTAAATCCGAGCAGACAAATCTTTGAAATTGTTCATTTTTCGCTTGATTTTGGTTGTATTATATGGTGCTTAATTCTTTAACTTTGTAGTGGAAATATTAAAATAGAAGTGCAATGAAGCAAACAACAACATTAGGACACAGTACAGTCAAAGCTAATAGAATTGGCCTAGGCTGTATGGGTATGTCAGAGTTTTATGGATCATTTAATGAAAAAGAATCTATAAATACATTGCATAAAGCCATTGACTTGGGGGTCAATTTTTTCGACACAGCTGATATGTATGGCTGGGGTGCCAATGAACAATTGTTAGGAAAAGCATTTAAAGGTAGATGGGAAAACTTGATTTTAGCGACCAAATTTGCAGTGATGCGAGGCCCCAATGGTGAGTTTCTTGGACTTAATGGTAAGCCCGAATATATTAGACAAGCTTGCGACCAAAGTCTTCAGAATTTAGGTATTGAGGCTATTGATTTGTACTATATGCATAGACAAGATCCCGAGGTAGAGATAGAAGAAATTGTTGGTACAATGGCTGATTTGGTAAAGCAAGGAAAGGTAAAACACATTGGTCTTTCAGAAGTTGATGCTGAAACTCTTCGTAGAGCTCACAAAGTTCATCCCATAACAGCCCTGCAAACAGAATATTCCTTATGGAGTCGTGAACCGGAAGAAGAGATTATTGATGTTTGCAAAGAGCTCGGTATTAACTTTGTAGCATACAGCCCTTTGGGACGAGGATTTTTGACGGGAGCAATTAAAAGTAGAGCAGATTTAGAAGAAGGTGATTATCGACTCAGTAATCCTCGTTTTACGGACGAAGCTATAAGAGAAAATTTAAAGTTTGTTGAGGTTATCGATCAAATTGCGCAAAGCAAAGGAATCTCCAAAGCACAAGTTGCCCTTGCATGGGTTATGAGTAAAAACGATGAAATTTTAACTATACCAGGTACAAGAAAAATCCATCGTCTTGAAGAGAATTTAGGTGCATTTAATGTGGAATTAACCCAAACTGATTTGGCTGTAATTGAAGAAAATATGCCATCAAAAACTATTGGAAATCGGTATTAGTATTTTTTGAGTTTCGGAATCTACGCAGCGTTTGGAGTTGATAGAATGCTAACTTTCAAAATATAACTATTGCCAACATCAGGGTTACCTTTTCACCAGTTTTCTTTCTTCCTTATTTCCATTTTTGAAGAACAGAAGGCTGCCATCCATATCGTTTTCAGATACAAATAAACCAAGCGTAATATTCTTCCTTTACACCATTAGGAGCATTTTTAGCAGATGTCAATCTTTTTAAAACATAGATCACTGGTCTCCTCTCAAGGCGGATTACTTTAATTATGAT
>CAYREN010000702.1:0-2319 GCA_964423255.1 uncultured Roseivirgaceae bacterium
TAGCGCACCTGCTTTGGGAGCAGGGGGTCGCAGGTTCGAATCCTGCCACCCCGACATAATTTGAGAAAGCACTTACAAATTTGTAGGTGCTTTTTTTGTTTCAATTTAGGTATTATTATATTTTTCAACTCAGATTTTAACCTTGATTCATTTCTTCTCCCCACATTTTGAACTATTTTTAGATCAAACTTAATTTGTATTCATATGGGCAAATCAGTCAACCTAAAGTCTTCTGCACATCAAAAAGTGAAAGCACTTATTGATAAAGCCTATTTAGTCCGCTCCAATGATCTTAAATCCAGTATAAAATTAGCTAATGAGGCAATTGCACTTTCCTTCACTATAGATAAAGAATTACATGCTCAGTCATTGACAGCTCTGGCCTTTTTTTATATGATTCAATGCAATTACTCAGAATCAAACAAACTTTCTGAGCAGGCTCTGAAATATTTTGAACAGCAAAAAAACCAACAAGGAATTGCTGACGCAAAATTTAACATTGCATCCATATACTATAAAACAGATCAATTTCATGAGGGTCTTCTTCTTTTACTTGATTGCCAGACTATTTATCGCCAACTCAAAGATTATGAAAAAGAAGCGCGCGTTCTTAAGTCAATTGGTACCATTTATGAATATTTAGGAGATGTAAAAAGTGCCATTCAGGTTTATAAAGAATCTGCAATGGTTGCAATAAAAGATCACAATTCTGATATTGAATCAAATGCTTATAATCCACTTTCAGGGATTTATTTAAATCAAGGTAAAATTGATGAGTCTTTAGCATTGATCAAAAAAAGTTTAAAACTAAAAGAAGCTACAAATGATCTGAGGGGAGTAGGTTTTGCACTATATGGAAGGGGAAAAATATTTACAGAAACCGGTCAGTATAAAATGGCCGAACATGATTTTTTGAAATCTAAGGAAATTCACAAAAATGCAGGAGACAAGGTTGGATTGTGTATGACATATAACAAATTGGGAGTGCTATATTTAAAAATGAAAAATATAGATAAAGCCCAGCAGACATTTGAAAAAGCACTTGCTATTGCCACTGATATTAACATCATTGCCATCAAATATAAGGTATATAATAATTTATATCTTATCGCTAAGGAAAAAGGAGATGAGAGTAATTCCCTGAATTATCTTGAAAAATATATTGCAGTCAAAGAAACTATAATTAATAGGCATGCGCTTAACGTAATAAAAAGTTATAAAGCTATAGCACGAGTTGATGCCCTTGAACAAGAAGCAAAATCACAACAAGAAAAAACAGAAATAATCATACAAAAAAATTTAGAATTAGATTCGTTTTTTTACCGCGTTTCCCATGACCTGAAAGGCCCCATTAATTCTCTTGAAGGACTAAACAATCTGATTGGACATGATATTCATGATAAAACTTCATTGAACTATTTTAACATGTACAAAAAACAGGTTAATAGGATCAGTAAAATTGTGATGGAATTGATAAAAATAACAAAATTGAATCATCAAAACATTGAAAAAAAGATGATCAATTTTGAACTGATAGTCGATGAATGCATTTCCTCTTATCATTATTTTAAAAATTTTGATGACATCTCTTTTATAAAAAAAATTGATCAGCATATTGAATTTTATTCTGAGTGGCCCGTTATCAATACCATTTTACAAAATCTTATTGAAAATGGAATTAAGTACGCAGACCCAGACATTGACAGACCTCATGTTACAATTTCTATATCTGAGGAAAATGATAAAATAATAATTGAAACTTCAGATAATGGGGTAGGAATCGAACCTGAATATCATAGTAAAATATTCGATATGTTTTATCGCGCCAACGATCATATTGCTGGCACAGGGCTTGGTTTATATATTATGAAAAGGGCTGTAGAAAGATTGAATGGTAATATCAAACTGAAGAGTGAATATGGAGTGGGATCAAGTTTTTTAGTTCAATTGCCAAAATAACATTGGACTTAGCTGAATATAAATTTCAATTTTGCGCTCAAACATTATTCTTTTCTCACATAATTATGAGATTTATAATATCAAGGTAAGAAGAAAAATTAATGAATTGAGGAAATTCAATTTCTAAAGGGTTATTATTTTTGTATTAAATCTGACTTTCATGTCTAACCCGATACCTGTTGGTATTAGAAAAATCATTTTGGTAAATTTGATTTTTTAGTGAAAGGTGCAGAAATATAATATGAGGATGACATCTTCAATAAAATACATAGCAACATTAGTATTATTTGCTTTATTCCTCATTTGTATTATTACAAATGTGAAGGCACAGCACAATAAAATAGCCTTTAAACACCTTTC
>CAYREN010000703.1:0-2315 GCA_964423255.1 uncultured Roseivirgaceae bacterium
ATGTTCCAGAAACCAAAGGAAAAACACTCGAAGAGATGGAAGACATCTGGAGTGCCTAACTTTATTAACTGATAATTAAAATAAATAATTCATGGCATAAGAAAACCACATATGATATGTATTATCACTTACCAGCTCCAAAATAGCTTCTGGGTCAGAAATAAGTATCCATCCACGTACAAATAAGATCATTCCAAGAAATGTGCGTATTAAAGAACAAGCAAGGTTTTGATTGCTGTTGAGAGATTATAGGGTTTTGTTTAATTGTTTCATAGTCATAAATTCAGGTTAATTATCAAACAGTAAGAAATAAATCAAACTGTATCTATGGAACAATATAGTTATTTCCATAGATTTTTACTCAGTTAATCCTGTATTAGAAAACGTTAATTTTTCTTTGATTTCAGAAAACTCAGCTTTTGTAAGGAGCTTCTGAGCCAAGGGGAATAGGATGTTATCTTCCCGATAAATATGCAACCTGAGAAGCTCTACTAGCTCAATGCCACTATTGTAAGCGACATCATTTGTCAGCATTCGAGAATGATTATCAGGAAGCCTGACTGCAAGGCCTAATATATTAAAGGTAAGTGTAGCCAACTGTATAAATTTTACATGATCATCTTCCATCAAATCTACAGAGGTCATTGGGATTGCCTCTTTGCTATGTTCGCCGGATTCAATTAGTCTTTGTTTTAGGATTGGGAACAAATGTCTCTCTTCTTTACGATTATGAACTAAAATATCATTGTCAAAAAAACTAAAAAAAGCTGCAAATGAGTCATTGATCTCTTTGCTCATTCTAAAATCATCTTTCTTAAATGCGATCAAAGAAGCCTCAAAATCATCAAGTTTATCAATAACCTCCTTATGCTCATCCATCAGAGAACCAAGGCTATCAGTCATGCTTTCTAAATCGACATCCGTAATAGCATAGTTGGTATCGTAAGCCTCTGGTGGATCCATGGGTGAAGCCTCCTCGCCCTCCTTAATCCCCTTTTCTACAATTCTTTCAATAGGTTCCTTCTTATTTATATCACTCTTTTCCTTATTTATGGTCTCATCAATTCTTTTACCAGTTTCAGTATCAATTATCTTATATTTCATTCCCACTCAATTATTTAAAAACGTATAATTTTTCTCTCCTCCGCAAATATAAAGATCATTGCCTATTTATTAAGGATTTTTGATTTCTGCTTTTGGTCCTTGATAAAACCACCAATTAAGAAAGAGACATATTAAGTAATACACTGCAAAACCATAAAGTGCATATTCAGGGTTTCCTGCTTTTATTTGCTGCCCAAAAACTTTTGGAATTATGAAAGCACCATAAGCAGCAATTGCTGATGTCCAACCCAATACCGGCCCTGCTTGTTCTTTACTAAATATGTATGGAATACTTCTGAATGTAGATCCATTTCCAATCCCTGTCGTAATGAACAGGATCATAAAACAGCCAAAGAATGGCCACCAATATTGTTCAGGAGTTGCACTTTCCTTTGCCTGAAGGATAAAATATGCTACAGCCAATGTTGCCATTATCTGTGCAATCGTACTGAAAGTTGTCACTTTAGCTCCACTGTTTATTTTATCAGAAAGCCATCCGCCAAGTGGGCGGATCAAAGCGCCTAAAACAGGACCAATAAATACCCACATAAGAAAATCAGGTGCATTTGGGTTTATATATGATGGGTCTGCGGAATCTGAATAGACAAACACATCTTGACACAATTTTGGAAACGCTGCAGAAAAACCAATAAAGGATCCAAAGGTCATCGTGTAGATTATTGTCATAATCCAGTTGTGTTTGTTATTGAAAATAGCAAACTGCTTATTCAGATTTTCTTTGATCTCACCGGGGGTCAGATACTTCATCAGCATCACAGTAAGGACAATTACAATTGGAAGTACGATCCACATATTTACACCCAGGCCTACCAGAAGATAAGCCCCGATACCAGCTGAGATAAATCCCAAACCCACTAATAACAAAGTTTTGGAGATTCCAGTTATTGTATTTGGCAATTTTGGCGTTCCTGTGATTACATTATTCATTCCAATGAATGCCGCAATTGATGCCAGTGTCAATAAAGGTACCCAGACCCATCCCGCATTTTGAATGCCTGCCAGAGCTTCACCTGTCACTTTAACGCCATCACTATTGAGCGCACCAAAGAGAGCAAAACCTACGATCCAGGGAATGGTTTTCTGCATCACTCCAACTCCCAAATTGCCGATGCCTGCATTTAATCCAAGCGAAGTACCTTGTACTCGCTTGGGAAAAAAGTAACTGATGTTGCTCATCGAAGAGGCAAAGT
>CAYREN010000704.1:0-2311 GCA_964423255.1 uncultured Roseivirgaceae bacterium
AATTGGTAACCATGCCATTGCCGGGCGGAAATAATCCGGTTTTTACCGATGCCCTTGAGGGTGCGCAAACGGGGGAAGGACAATATGCATTCTTAAACAACATTCCTTCACGGGATAGCGCATCAAGGTTCGGGGTTTGAATGATCGTGTCACCCATGGCGCCAAGCCTGTCAAACCGAAATTGATCGCACATTACCATAACAATATTTGGCTTCACAATCTTTTCATCCTTTTTACAGGAAAGCATAAGCATGAATAAAGCCGGTACAGTTAATACAAATTTTACTGCGTATTTCATGTTTTTAATTTTTATCATTAACCGTTCAACTTTATTTACTATTTCTAATAGATCAATACAAATTACAAACAATAACCAATATCAAAACCAAATAAGTCTAAACTTAAACGGAGATCTGTAATTATCGAAGTTTTTATCAGTTTGAAATCCTTATTTTTATCGAAGCTAATAGCCATTAAAATGAAATATACTTCCAAGTTCTTTGTTCCTCTATCATTCTGGATTTGCCTTATATTTGTTTCCAATTCATTCGGACAAAATCCGGAAAAATCCAACGCGATAACCATTGCTAAAGGATATGCCAAATCGCATGTCAATGCAACTATTTTTAGAAAGAATTCGATCTCCAGTTTTAAGGATCATCAATATGTTGCATTCTATGATAAAGATGCCTATGTCAATTTGGCTAAAAGGAAATTGGGCTCTGAGCTATGGGAAATTAATAAGACACAGTACAAAGGAAATGTAAAAGACGCCCACAATGTAATTTGCATTATGCACGATGGTGATGGATTTCTGCATATGGCATGGGATCATCATGTACATCCACTGCTCTATGCGGTTAGCATGGAATCGGAATCTATTGAAATGGGAGAAAAGCAATCTATGGTTGGAGCATTGGAAAATCGTGTGACCTACCCGGAGTATTACAAAATGATCAATGGAGATTTGATATTTTTATACAGAGAGGGGAGCTCAGGTAATGGCAATTTGGTGATGAACCATTATGATTTACAAAACAAAACATGGGAAAGGGTACAAAATAATCTGATTGATGGAGAAGGTGAGCGAAATGCATACTGGCAAATGTGTATCGATAAATTGGGAACTATTCATTTATCATGGGTATGGAGGGAAACTGGGGACGTGGCGACAAACCATGATATGTGTTATGCACGATCGAAGGACAATGGTTTTACCTGGGAATCTTCAACAGGAAAAAATTATTCGATGCCTATCAATTTACAAAGTGCGGAATATGTGTTGAGAATCCCACAAAAAAGCAACCTGATCAATCAAACTTCCATGACGGCAGATGATGCTGGAAATCCATACATTGCCACCTACTTCAAAGGTGAGGGGGATACGGGAACTCAATTTAAAGTCATTTATAAAAACCAGGATGCATGGGAGGTCTCAACAGTTTCTGACCGAAATAGTAATTTTATCCTTGGTGGATATGGATCCAGAAGTGTTCCGATCAGTAGACCTCAGATTGTAGTCGAGCAAATGAACAATGAAGAAAAGTTGCATTTGATATACAGGGATGAGGAAATGGGCAACAAAGTTTGTCTTGCCTCAGCTGTGATCTCAAATAATATGGAATGGAAAATTAAAACACTGAATGATTTTTCAATGAGCAGGTGGGAACCATCATATGACTCGGAATTATGGAGGGATCATCAATTACTTCATATTTTTCATCAGGTCACTGCCCAGGGAGATGGTGAAAAAACACTTAATGTGCCACCAACTTTGGTTGGTGTTCTTGAAGTAAAACTGGATTAAATTTGTGAATAATTGATGCCTCGTTTTCGGTGGGTAATCATTATATTAATAAGGTTTACATTTTGGAAATCCATAGTTCAAAATGATAATTTCCCCTTCGATTCTTGCATGAATTCAGGATAAGTGAACAATAAATAGCCATAATAATGATGCTTGAATTACTCTTTCGCTTAATAATTAATTAATAAGGCATGTACTGAAGTATTGAATAATGACAATGTTTATACTATTTTTACTTAGATAACTTTTAGCTTTTATATAATCTCACAAAAATGAAAAAACTAACCTTTTCTATTTTATTCGTTATTTTTAGTTCCACTTTTGCATTTACACAAGATGTACTTGATTCAATTTTTACAAATACTGAAATTCTTGCAGTAAACATTAAAGAAGTCACTGAGGACGCGGTGAAATTTTCATATCCGGGAGAGGAAATCCAAAATACCCTAAATCTGAATTCTGTTTCTAAAATTGTTTTTCGCTCGGGAAGAATACAAAATTTCT
>CAYREN010000705.1:0-2306 GCA_964423255.1 uncultured Roseivirgaceae bacterium
TATTAAACCCATTGAAGTAATGTGTTGGGCTGATACTCAAGTAAAACCCATAGAAGCAGAAGATCATGGTATTGGTTTAGTAAAATATGAAAATGGTGCTATTGGGCAATTTGAAGTAAGCTGGAATTTTAGAGGAGGTATGGATTTGCGTGATGAGGTGAGTGGTGTGGAAGGGACATTGAGAATGGATCATTTCTTAAGGACTGGTTTTGAAATGTTTACCGCTGTTGGAGAAGGAGGTTATGTCGCTGAGAAAGCTGAAACTGATAAGGGGTGGCTTTTTCCTGTTGGCGATGAGGTCGGCGCGCTTGGTTACGACAACATGTTTCACGACATGTTTGAATGTATAGATGATGATAAAAAACCTATGGAAAGTTTTTATGATGGTTATGTAGTGAATGCAATTATAGATGCGTGCTATACCTCTGCAAAATCAAAAAAGTGGGAGCCAATAAATCTGGAGATTTGGAGAGGAAAAACGGGTACTAAAAAAATAAAAGTTTTGAAAGATTATGATGAAAATCATTACCTGATCAAAGATGAACATCTACCAAATGGCACAGTCAAACTTATTTTGAAAGAGAAAAAATCGGGAAAAATTGTGCATATTGAGAAGCCATTTGAATCATAGATAGTTCAATCAAGGAATTACCGAAGAATTATCTGCAATAAACTTTAATTATTTTTTTATAAAATTTTCAATAGCGAGTTATGAACAAAAACAGAAGATCATTTATTAAAAAATCTGCTCTGGGTGCAACAGGAATTTCAATTGCGGCTTCATCACTGGGTTTTAGCTCTAAAAGCTACAATGCTATCATGGGAGCTAATGAGCGTATCAATATGAGTGTGATAGGAGTAAGAGGCCAAGGGTTTGGTCATCTGAAAAGATGGTCGGAGATGGCCAAAAAAAATAATGTGTATGTAAAAACAATATGTGATGTCGATGAAAACCTTTATGCCGAAAGAGTAAAGGAGATTGGTAATATCCAGGGAGAAAAACCAGGTACCGAGGTAGATATGCGCAGAGTTTTTGATGATAAAGAAATCGATGCGGTTTCTATTGCTACGCCAAACCACTGGCATGCCCTGGCAACCATTTGGGCTGTTCAGTCAGGGAAAAATGTTTATGTAGAAAAGCCCTGTTCTCATAATATCTGGGAAGGAAGGCAAATGATTGAAGCAGCAAGAAAGTACAATAAAATTGTTCAGGTTGGTTTTCAAAACAGATCTATGGACAATGTGCGGAAGGCAATGGCAGCTTTGCACAGTGGTATAATTGGAGATGTGTATTTGGCAAAAGGACTTTGCTATAAGCCTCGTACTTCGTTTGGAAGATCAGAAAACAGTGCTCCTCCAGACGGTCTAAATTACAACTTATGGTTGGGCCCGGCAGCATGGAGACCATATAATGAAAAAAGAGGGCATTACAATTGGCATTGGCACTGGAACACAGGCAATGGTGATACAGGAAACCAAGGGCCTCACCAATTTGATATTGCTCGCTGGGGAATAAACAAAGATGAGCATCCTATACGTGTTCAATCTTCTGGGGGTTATTACAAATACACCGATTGCAGTCAGGAAACGCCAAATACTCAAGCTTCAGTATTTGAATATGCTGATGGGAAAATATTGCAATTTGAAACTCGTGGCTTAGATACAAATGCTGAAGGCAAACTTGAGGTAAAAATTGGAAACATTTTTTATGGAACAAAAGGATGGATGGAAATAAGAGGAAGTAAATGGAGTACCTTCTTTGGTAGAGATGGTGAGCCAGGTCCAAGTTCTGAAGCTGAGGAAAGTAAAGATTTATCAGCTGAATATATGGCTGCTCCTGGTGGAGGAGGACACTATGCCAATTTTATTGCCGCGGTTCGATCGGGCAATAAAGCAGATTTGTCTTGTGATATTTATGAAGGGTTCCTTTCATCGGCATTGCCTCACTTGGCTAATATTTCTTATAAGCTTGGAGGCGAAGGTCTGAGTTTTAATCCTTCCACGGAGAAGTTTATAAATCATCAGGGGGCAAATGATATGCTGACAAGAGCATATCGAGAACCTTTTGTAGTCCCTGATAAAGTTTAATATTTGAAACATTGAAAAAGGCCGGACAATGTTCGGCTTTTTTTGTTTATACCAATATTGGATTGATTATAATTATCATTAAAAATATTTGCTAATATCCATGGAGACTAATTACCAGTTGATAGGTGACAATCTTCTTTTTTCAAGATATGCATTGGTTTTACTAAAATGCTTATTGCCGAAAAAACCTCTGTTAGCAGCAAAAGGAGACGGATGAG
>CAYREN010000706.1:0-2288 GCA_964423255.1 uncultured Roseivirgaceae bacterium
TGGGTGGCGGCTCACCATACATGATGATGGGAGATATGCCAGATCAATTCAATGCAGTTATCAATAGCAATCATGCTATGATATCTAAAATTTTGAAAACAAAGGAAGAAGATAAGCAAAAAGAATTGGCAATGCAGACTTATGAATTAGGATTGCTTTCACAAAATTTGCTTTCAGGAAACAGATTGACAAGTTTTATCCAAAGGAGCGTTGGTTTACTTTAATGAGTAGCCGATAAATCAAACTTATTTGGTTGTCAGAATTGAAAAGGGTGTGATGAAAGTATATTCATCACACCCTTTATTATTTTGCATTTTCTCTGCGCCTGATTAAAGCTTTATTTTTTTTGTCTTTATAATCGACTCTTTAGCGTTTGATTCTATTCCGCAAGTTCCAAATCCTAAAATTGCATATATAGGACAACACCTACGCGAAGAGGTTATAAAAAGTACAAAGGCACCAATCAAAAAATAATTACTCCAATCTCCATCAGCAAATTCAAAATAATATAAGCCAACAAAAAATAAGGCTAATGATAATCTGATAATTCGATCGATTTTCCCAACATTATGTATCATTTGTAATAATTTTTTTTCGAAATCAATTACGTTCCGTAATTGTAATTTTTCAAAGATAACAAGCGTATCAATTTGTAGTAGTGACAAAACTCACCTCTCCAACAAATCACATTAAACTATCGCCATTTTATTAGGACTAAAACTCATCAAAGGCTATCATTTTTTCATCCACACTAAAATCTTTAAGCATAGATTGAGTAGCTGAGATCATTGCTGGTGGCCCGCACAAATAATATTCAATATCATTTGGTTGAGCATGGCTATTGAGATATTGCTCTTCAACAATTTGATGAATAAAACCAGTTAGACCAGTCCACTTATCCTCAGTCTTGGGTTCTGAAAGTGCTGTGTGAAAAGTAAAATTATCATACTCCAGGGCCAATTTTTCAAAATATTCTGTGTAGAAAACTTCCTGCTTTGAACGCGCGCCATACCAAAAGCTCACCTTTCTTTTGGTTTTCAAAGTCTCAAATAAATATGAAATTTGCGATTTCAGGGGTGCCATTCCTGCACCTCCTCCAATGAAAACTAATTCACGGTCAGTATCTTTAATATGAAAATCTCCAAACGGTCCAATAGCAGTTACAACATCTCCTTTTTTTAATCCGAAAACATACGAAGAACCAACTCCTGCACTGCAATTCATTCCCAGAGGTGGAGTTGCCAACCGGACATTAAATCTAAGATTATTTCCCTCTTTTGGATTATTGGCCATCGAATAATTTCTCCTGGTTTTTGTGTCATTGCTTGCGTGCAAACGAAAAATATTTTCTTCCTTCCAAACCTTATGATATGGTTCTTGTACATCCATATATTCAAAGCTTGCATCATATGCCGGTATATCAAGTTGTATGTAATCTCCAGGGGTAAATGCAAATTGATCAACTTCTAATGGTTCCAGAACCAGCTCCTTTATAAATGTAGCAACATTGTCATTGCTAATCACTTTGAAAGTAACTGCTTTTTGTTCTTCTATCTGGTCAGTTTTTGGCTTGGGTTTTAAGTAGATTTTCTCATTCTCTATCTTTACATCATAGGTTAACAATGAAACACAAACAGGAGGCCTTTGCACAGATCCATCTGTAATATCAAATCTTCCGTTGTGCTTTGGACATTCAATCTGATCTCCAATAACTAATCCTTCAGCCAAATGAGTACTTCCGTGTGTGCATATACCATCTGTTGCATAATATTTTCCTTTTTTATTATGATAGATGGCAAAGGTTTTATGGTTGAAATCAAATCTCAATACTTCACTTTTTGGTAGCGCATTCACAGGACAAACTTCAATAAATCCATTTGATTGTAAGTTTGATTTTTCACCAACGAATGTTAGGGTATGTTGGGTATCAGTAATTGTGGGAGTTGGTAATTCTCTCTGCACAAAATAATCAGGCTCTTTGGCTTGTCGAATGATAGCTGGAATAATCTCTTGGAATGCGGCATAAATACTTGGATATGGCTTTGGGCAGTCATCCTTAATTAATTCATGGAGTTTTGGAAGGTTATAGTATGGTACTAACGGAAACATGTGATGCTCCAAATGGTAATTCATATTCCAATACAAATATCTATTGATAAAATTCATGTAAACAGTTCGGCAATTTAGCCTGTGATCAAGGACATTTTCAGCCAGCCCTGCATGCTGAGTAGTACCATATATCAACATTAGCCAGGTGCCAACAAATGTTGGGATACCAATAAACATCA
>CAYREN010000707.1:0-2283 GCA_964423255.1 uncultured Roseivirgaceae bacterium
GTGAAATAAAATAAATGTATATTTGGGTTTCAAAGTGGGTACTTTTCAATTAATATAAGCACTTGCAGGGTTCAAAAACCAAAAAAATGACCGGGCAGATTCATTCGTCGATTCTCAGAATACATAATGGATTATCACTGCAGGATATAATGGGAATAAAAGTAATTGAATATGCACATAGCTAAACAACTATTCATGAATAGGATAAATTATAAAAATATAACGACTCAAATCATTGATTTGATTGAATCTTCAAGAAGCATTTTGACGGATATCATGGGATTTAGCACATCAAGTTTTGATGTTAATGCTGAGAATAGAAAATCAAGAATAAATGATGATTTTGATTCTTGGTATTCCAGAACAAGAAATGTATTGGAACAGAATGGATTAAAACTTAATGCGCTGAAAATTGAAAACATTTATAAGGATACAACATTATCTCCAAAGGAAGATCTGTATTTCAGAATGCTCGATGAAGAGGTAAAAATGAGATCTATTCTTAATGAACTTATACGTACTGCTGAAAAAATTGAGGGGAGCGACAAAGAAATTGAGATTATTAAAATTGAAGATTTTAATGCTTTTAAAGAAATTATTAAATCAGTAAACAATAGTGAGTTAATGGGTGTATATGACAATTCCGCTTTTTTGGAAGATGATGTGGAGAATGTATTTATTAGGTTATTTGGAGAAACGCTAACATATAAAGAAAAAGATTCAGGAGCTGAAACGAGAGATTTATATACTGATAGAGTTTTTATTGACGGAATTAGGCATTCAACGGCAATATTATTTAAGGGACGGAGTGTGAGGGGATCCTTGCGTATATCGGATTGTGGTAAGAACGGAGACCAACTATTAAAATTATCAAAAAACACTTTAACAGAACTGTTTATCGTACAGCATGTTAATAAAATCGATCCTGATGTCAGAGAGGCATTGAAAGATCATATTTTGGTTCATTCTTCTTTATCAAAGATAAAAATGTGCTTTATTGATGGCTTAGATACAGCTAGAATATTAAAAGGAGCTGGTGAAGACTTAGATGAGTTAATGAGGAAAAAATCTCCCAGTGGAAGAAAACCAAAAAATGGCCAGCCAACTTCATTCATCGATTCACAGAGTAAATAATGGAAATAAATACGATTGTATATTCACATTCGTTGCCTATAACTTAAAGAGTCTAAAATGTCAAATGTAGAATTCAATCAAAATTTAGTTGATACGTATTTCCATGACTGGGTTGGAATTTCAACATATAACACGGAAGATTACAAAAAAGGGCCTTCTGTTTTTGGATTATATTTTCCTGATAAAAATACAGCGGTAAGTTCCTATGTATTTCTAACGGAATGGAAAAATTGGAAACCTGACCAACCTTTGATTTTATTAGTTGTAAAGGAGAATGATAAAAAATATAATTTTTACATTTACAAAGAAAATAGGACTGAATATGTAAAGGGAACTTTTGAAGATAATTTGAATGTCAAAGAGTTGAGAGAATTCTTAAAAAATGAAATCGATAGAAAATTTGTCGTAGTTGCGAGATACCCAGATTCTGAAAATAATATTGTGGATAATCCTTCACAAGATATAATTCTTTTTGAGAACTTAAGGTTTTTTGAAAGGTCTGAGATCGGAGAAAGTGAAATTGAAAGCAATTAAAGGGAATAAAAACAATTGGTACAATGAATAAGCAAATGCGGGCTGAATGGGTAAAAGAAAATTAATTTGAAAATAAAATATAATGCGAGATACAAAGTTAAAGGTTTCAAAAGCTCATGCTGCTCATAGCCCTACATGTTATATGGCATTTTAACCAGAAACTATAAACCTATACTCTAATGAATAAGACTAAAGTAGTTTGTGATGTAAATATTTGGTATGGATTTGCAGAAGGAACAATTGACATTCATAAAGTAAGAAACCAAAATTTAATTGCGACATTTGTAAATCTTGTGGAATTGGCACAAACACCTCGTATGACAAGTAATCCGAGATTATTTATTAAAACTCTTTTAGCTTTGAAGAATAACAACTCGGCTGTTATCAAGGCTAATCCGTATGAATATTTGATTCAAGCGTTTTTTCATGATTTTAAACCTGATTACTCATTAGCCAATAAAATTTTAATCGGATTTGATACATTTATGACAATAACCCCAGATTCAATACCCATCCAGGTTCTTAATGAAACAAGAATTGAAATTGATAGAGTTATTGCAGTAAAGAACTCAATCTCAGAATTAATGAACAAAGGATTAATAGCAGTCAGACAAT
>CAYREN010000708.1:0-2282 GCA_964423255.1 uncultured Roseivirgaceae bacterium
CAATGGAATGCCAATTAAATATTAAGTGATTGACACCACAGTCGCTTGTTAGGCAATTTCAACTACTTTGCCTTCTGCAGCTAATATTATATCTTCATCAAAACGCTCCAGAAGGCTAGAAATACTTGTATATTCATAAATTGGTAATACTGATTGATAGCGTATGAAATGTTCAAACATTGCATACTCCCTTTGTCCTTCTAATATTATTGGTTGCACAGGAACGGAAAGTAGATTTGGAACGATTGACATTAATTCTTGAGGAATACTTTTTGCGTCAGTGAGATCCGCGATAATAAACTTGGATAGACCTGCTAGGCTGGTTATTGTTTCTGTTAAATCACGATTAGATGGTTTTTCAAAATCAAACATAATTGGTAAATAGTTTCGACTACGTAATTTGTCTTTTATCCCATCTAAAACCAATTTTCTCTCAGCTGAAAATCTTCCTAGAATAAGCACTGCTTTTGAGGTAATAGTATTTATTGTATTTCTAATTTCTCTATTATTTAGGAGTAAATAAATGAATTGTGCAACTTGGATATTATCAACTGTTATTTTAGCATCGTCTTCTTTAGGAGTTATAACAAGATTACATTGCTTAGTCTTTTCATTAAGAATCAAATCCCAAGTAGATATTCCGTATACCTCACAGCCAGTAAGATTTGCACCTTTAAAGTTTGTATTAACTAATTGTGCTCTATTAAGGTTTGCGCCTGTTAAATCAGCATTTATAAATATTGCATCTGTTAAGTCTGCTTCAGAAAGATCAGCGCCTCGAAGATCCGCATTAGTAAAGTCAGCTTTAATCAAATTTGCTCGATTAAGGGTTGCATTCTTTAAATGGGCATTTCGTAGTTTTGCATCAACAAAATATGCACGACCTATAGAATTCCCACTTTCGTCTAAAGCACCATTAAATTGTGCATTTTCTAAGTGCGTACCGTTAAGAGTGGCTCTTACAAAATCTGTTCTTGTAAAATCTGCTCCATTCCAATTTTGACCAGAGATGTCAATATTATATAAATCTGGAACCATCCCAGGATTATTTTTTCTCCATGAATTCCAAGCAACGACCCCTTGCTCAATAATATATTTGTCTTCTTTTTTTGCCATTAAACATCTCTAAATTAGTAGTGGAGATATCCATAAAAAGTGGATAAATCATTTGCCTAACGTTGTGCTGAGCTGCATTTTACCGGCGAATTTCTTTAGTGCTAGGCTCTTTTAGCACTAAAGGAAGGCGCTGGTAAAATGTCAGACTCCAGCACTTTGTTATGGCTCTTCGTCTTCCTCTCCGTCATAAGACATGTTTTCATTGTCCATTATCTCTACAAAACTGATTCTGCCCCTGACATCATCAACCTCTGTGTAAAGCTCATCTATCTCCCCCTCCACATAGGGTAGGTGCGACTCATTTATCAATGCTTTTATATAGCTAGGAGCCATTGCTGGATCTAATTCCAGAGTTTGAAACGACCTTAAAAGATCTATATGGCTTCCTTGACTCTCCGGGTGCATTAGGAACAACAACAATTCTTTTTTCTTTATTCTTTCATCAATAAAATCAAGGCGCTCCCCATAGAAGACTCGTATTGCTTTTGAATCACCTCTTAGTTCATCGGTGTATATATTTAGTGCGGTAGCCTGCTTGCCAATCACGGTAAACACCGAACGAGATATTTTGAAAACAATTTTTCCAATAAATTTTCGAATTTGGTCGGTGTTGTAAACCGGGAAAAAAGAACTAGTGCTTGAGATATCTATTTTCAAATGCTTTTCTAAATATTGTAAAAAAACATCCCTTTCCACCTTTATGTTAGGGACGCTTCCTAAAGAAAATCTGCCGTATCTATGTGTTTTATAGAACTTTGACAAAAGCGATAAAAACTCACGATGAATACCAGATAGCGACAAGCTTCTAACTGTATCAACTCGATTTGCCAACTCCATTACATTGTGAGATATAAGACTTCTCTCAAACTCCTCAATATCAAGTTTATCGTTATACTCTATTAGAACGATTGCTACTTTAAGCAAACGCTCAATTCCTACGGATAGATTGTATAAGACCTCAAAGATATCTGTCGATGTACCCAAATTATCCAGTTCATCTAGTCGTTTGATCCCGTTGTAGATAAACGTTCCCGAAACATCCACCTCCAGGCCTAACGCGAAATTTCTCCACCATTCATCAGGTTTCATAAAGTCTATCTATTTTTATTGCCATAACGCCTAGCCCAGCGGAAGGCGAAAGGGGCACGTTTTTGCGTCAGCAAAAT
>CAYREN010000709.1:0-2282 GCA_964423255.1 uncultured Roseivirgaceae bacterium
GGTTCATCGATGATTGATGGCGGTATATTTAATATCGGAAGTAATTCAATAACCTCTTTCCGCAAATCGAGATTTTCAATTTTTATGGAAAAAGACATAAATAATATACCGATTATTGGGAGCAAAAGTAAAAATCTTCCCACGTGTATTTTTTGATTGTTTGGCTGATTCATCATGATAATTCTTTTTTTGAGGTTTGATTTAGAAAATTCTGTTCTCAGTAATTTATTGCCGGAATGGTGCGCAAACTGCACTATGGCCATTTGATAATCACGCATATTTTTCATGGATGTCACAACTTCCTTATCGGCCAGATATTCAAGATTTTGTATGGATTCTTTGGCAAAAAGCCATGCAATAGGATTGAACCATTGAAATGCTTTTAATAATTCCACAAATAGAACATCAACAGAATGGTATTGATCGGAATGTGCTTGCTCATGAGCCAATATATATTTCATGGCTTTTGAATGATAGTGGCGGGTATTCAGTACAATGGTTTTGAAGAATGAAAAAGACTGTACGTTGGTATTGGTGATTTTGAATATTTTCCCTTTCGGCTCTTTTGCGGCATCCTTTAATATTCTATTTACATGGTAGAGGCTTAGCAATAATCTCAATAGCATGATTAAAAGCCCAATACCCCAAATCACTGAAAGTACCAACCACAGATTCATTTCATTCGTTGGGGCGGATGTTGGAGAATAGGCAATAATTTGCTTCGGGATCATATTGAGGTACTCAAGAGGGATAGATGTTGGCCCGGTATTCAGGCTATATTGAATATTTAATGCAGGTAGCACAAATGCCACCAAAGAGGAGAAAATGATAAAAAGCCTTTTTAATTGAAAATTTGTCTCTTTTTTGAGGACAACCTTGTAAAACAGATAAAAGAATGCTACGCAGCAAGCTACTTCAAGTTGATATATTAATATTTCTTTCATGATTGTTGTTTTTTGGATTTTATCAATTCAATCAACTCATCTAGGTCTTCGTTGCTCAGGTTTTGCTCCTCAATAAAAAGAGAGACTGTCTGCTTGTAGGAGTTGTCAAAGTAATCCATCACCACATCTTTGATAAATGATTTTCTGTATTCCTCTTTGCTGATAAGTGGAAAGTACTGATGTGTATTTCCATAAGTCTTGTGACTGATAAATCCCTTTTCTTCCAGTAATCTGACCAGTGAAGATATGGTATTGTAATGAGGCTTGGGATTTGAATAATATTGAACCATATCCTTTACAAAACCCTCATTGATTTGCCAAAGTATCTTCATCAATTCTTCTTCTTTGCGAGTGAGTTTTTTCATAGTGATGTAAATATAAAACGAATAAACCAGTTTAACAACTATTTAATCAGTTATATAACTGAAATATCAGTTTTGATTGATTTATAAAATATTTATAGTAAAAAATCATTGCTGACCATAATAACCAATTAAGCCAGGGATTCCGTTATGAGGTGTTTTTAAAAGTATCTCAGCATGTTATCTTGAAAATTACTTTCTTTTGAAAAAAAATAGATTTCTTAGTGGTGTGGTATAATAAAGGCATCTAATAAATGCCTTCAATTATTCAATATTTTATACACTTATATTAATAAATATGGTTCTTCTCCATAATGCGTACCTGGAAAATTAACAAAGTAAATCAATTATATTTTCTTATGTGATGGCCTTCACGAGCAATACCGGCCTCATCAAAATCACGCTAAGAAAATTGACTTGGAAAGCGTTAAGAAAGAATTGACTGTTTGAGCATTGGGAAGAGATGTGCGGCGGGGTGAGTTTCAATTCATTTAGCTGTTTAAGGTAATTTTTAGGGATTTTTATGAAGCCTTGAACTCTTTGTTTACTTTCTGTTTCAAGACAGAAAGTAAAAGCCCGTCCGGCTTGAGGATAATGTTGATTAAAGGAATTATTGCTGAATCTTTATATGCTGTCAACTTAAATAATCTTTAATTTTAAAAACACATCAATGAAAGCCTATTCAGGTACGCAAATTGGTGAAGAGCTATAAATATAGATTACAATTTTTTTTCTATTTGTTCTTCCAGAATCTTTTTAAGCAATTCATTACTGTTGTGGCTCATTTTTGATTTCACAATCTCTCCTTTCTTATTCACCAACGCATAATGCGGAATTCCTGAAATGTTAAATTTACCAGAGATATAATTCCATTCATCTTGTGATACTCTGAAATGCTCTCCTTTGATTCTTGGGATCATATTTTTCCAGCTTCTTTCCGGAGAAGTAGGGTTGGTTATGTAGACAAAAACTACAT
>CAYREN010000710.1:0-2280 GCA_964423255.1 uncultured Roseivirgaceae bacterium
TGACTGTAGGTGTACTTGGATGTATGGCCGAACGTCTCAAAAGCAAGTTACTGGAAGAAGAAAAAATTGTTGATTTAGTGGTTGGACCAGATGCCTATCGTGATTTACCGAGCCTTGTGAACAAGGTTGAGGATGGCCAGAAAGCAGTAAATACATTTTTATCCAGAGAAGAAACATATGCCGATATTAGCCCGGTTAGGCTAAATTCGAATGGAGTTACAGCTTTTATTTCTATTATGCGCGGTTGTGACAATATGTGTTCATTTTGTGTTGTGCCCTTCACAAGGGGTCGGGAAAGAAGCAGAGATCCACATTCAATTGTTGCAGAAGCTAAGGAACTGTTTGAAAATGGTTATAGAGAAGTAACACTTTTGGGACAAAATGTAGATTCATACAAATGGTCTCCAAATGATGAACTTAAAGGAAAAGCCCAAATAGAAAAGGCGGACAATCCGAATATTGTAAATTTTTCCAGCCTTTTGGAAATAGTGGCAAAAGTACATCCTGACTTAAGAATCAGATTTTCTACATCTCATCCAAAGGATATTACTGATGAAGTACTTTATACCATGAAGCGGCATGAAAACATTTGCAAGTATATTCATTTACCAGTTCAAAGTGGGAATACGAGAGTATTAGAAATGATGAACCGTACCTATTCTCGAGATTGGTATGTTAAAAAAATTGATGCTATAAGAGAAATATTGGGCGAAGATTGTGGTATTTCATCAGATATGATTACTGGATTTTGCACAGAAACAGAAGAAGAACATAGGGATACAATCTCAATAATGGATTATGCTCAATACGATTTTTCATATATGTTTGCCTATTCAGAGCGCCCTGGGACGTTAGCAGAAAAAAAGTACCAAGACGACATACCTGAAGAAATTAAAAAGAGACGACTAAGCGAAATTATTGAAAAACAACAGAAAATTTCTTTGAACAGAAATAATAAGGATGTTGGTAAAGTTCATAAGGTATTGATCGAAGGATTTTCCAAAAGATCCAAGGAACACTTTCAAGGAAGAAATAGTGCAAATAAAGTAGTTGTATTTCCTAAAGAAAATTTCAAAAAAGGCGGATATGCTTATGTGACAGTAAATAATTGCACATCGGCTACTCTTATGGGAGAAGTAGTTAGATAATAAATAAAGAAATAATAGTGAACGATCCCGAAATTCAAAATATAAAACAAAGGTTCGGAATAATAGGAAATTCCCCACCTCTGAACCATGCTATCGAGGTAGCCAGCCAAGTGGCTCCTACAGATATGACTGTACTTATCTCAGGAGAAAGTGGTAGTGGCAAAGAATCATTCTCGAAAATAATTCATCATTTAAGTTCCAGAAAGCATGGAAAATTTATAGCCATCAACTGTGGAGCTATTCCAGAAGGCACAATTGATTCAGAATTATTTGGGCATGAAAAAGGTTCTTTTACTGGAGCGTATGAAGCCAGAAAAGGGTATTTTGAGGTCACCATTGATGGTACGATATTCCTTGACGAAATAGGCGAAATGCCACTTGCCACCCAAGCAAGGTTGCTTAGGGTATTAGAATATGGTGAATTTATTAAAGTTGGATCTTCGAAAGTTTTAAAAACTAATGTGAGGGTGGTTGCAGCTACAAATGTAAATTTATTGGAGTCAGTTGAGGCAGGAAAATTCAGACAAGATTTATATTATCGATTAAATACCGTTCCAATATATGTCCCTGCATTGCGTGAGCGAGGTGCGGATATCGAATTATTATTCAGGAAATTTTCAACAGATTTTGCAGATAAGTATAATGTAAAGCCTATATACCTTACCGAGGAGGCAAAGGTAGTTTTATCAAATTATCGATTTCCAGGTAACATCAGACAACTAAAGAATCTTGCTGAACAAATTTCAGTTCTAGAATTAAACCGAGAAATCCATGGAGAAAAATTGCATAAGTACCTCCCAGCAGAAAGCAATTATCTTCCAGCACTTTACAAACAACAACCTGATAACGAAGGATCAAGTCTTTCGGAAAGAGACCTCTTATACAAGGTTCTCTTTGATATGCGCAAGGACGTTAATGAATTAAAGAAACTCGTTCATGGCATGGTTGGTGATGAAATAATAGATAATAATGGTACGCAAAATACTGATATTCTCAGAAGCATTTCAGATCCTGTTGTCACTAATGATCTCACACCTGAGCCATATATGATTGAAACTCAAAGTTCTGCATATAATATTGAAGATATATCACACGAAACAGAACGAGACGAATCTTTGTCAATTGAGGCAAA